>NZ_JBFTPJ010000623.1:0-3631 GCF_056398445.1 Variovorax sp. 01T439_2 | reverse complement strand
GGTTTCTCTTTCTCGGCGATGCGGCGGCCAACCTGCCGGGGCTGCTGGCGGCGGCGCATGCCGAGCACCTGGCACCTTCGGGCAGCGAGCCTTTCGGCGAACCCTACTGGCGCTGGTGGCTCACCGGCTCGATGACGGCCATCGAGCTTCACCCGAGCGCCGTCAGCAATGAAGCCGCAGCGCCGCACACGCGCGCGCTGTGGCTCCAGGCGCTCCTCGCACTGGCCGAGCGGCGCGACCGCGTGCCGATCAACGGCGTGGTGGCCTGCGTGGCGGCGAGCGAACTGCTGCACCCGTCCAGCGCAGGCATGAAGCCGCTGGCCGGCAGGATGCGCCGGCTGCTCGACGAGGCCGCGGACACCTTGCGCCTGCAGCTGCCGGTCTACCTGGTCGTGACCGGCCTGGAACAGCTGGCCGGCTATGCCACGCTGCGCGGTGCGCTGCCGCCCGAGGTGCTCGCACAGGTGATCGGCCATCGCCTGGCCGGGCCGGCCGCCCACGGCGAAACCGCGGCCGAACGGCTCGATGCCCTGTTCGATCCCATGGCGCGCCAGCTGCATGCGCTGCGCATGGCGCTGCTGCGCGAACAGCCGGGCGCATCGGGCCGGCTCGCGATCCATGAGTTCATCGAGGCGCTGCGGGCGCTGCAGCCCGCATTGCGCGAAGTGGCCGAGGCCCTGTTCGAAAGCCATGGCCGCGGCTCGCGCGGCCCGCGATGGCGCGGCCTCTATGTGACGGCCGCCGCATCGGGTGCGGCCGGCGGCGCCTTCGTGACCGACCTGTTCGAGCGCTTCCTGCCCGCCGACCAGCCGCTCGCGCGGCCCGGCCGCGCGCAGAACGCCAGCGCGGCGAAGGCGTGAATGAGCGGCCCGCAGGCGGGGTTTATTTGCTGCTGTCGATGCGGATCTGCCGCGCGCCGAAGGTCACGGTGAGCGTCTGCGGCTTGCCGGGCTCCACGGCGCGCACTTCGCGCCAGCGCGCACGGTCGAGATCGCGGAACGCGGCCATCACGCCGATGGCCTTGGCATCGGCCGGCAGCGTGAGGTCGAGCTTTCTGCTTTCGCCGGGGCGCAGCAGCATCTCTTCGCGCTGCACCAGCTCGGCGCCGAGCGTGGCCTGGTCCTTTTCGAACAGCGAGAAGAAGTCGGCCCCTTCGAAGGGGCCGGGCGACTTCAGCGCATAGATGCGCACCGTGAGCGGCGATGCGCGGCCGCGCGCATCGGGGTTGGCATCGGCACCGGCCGCGAGCGTGATCGACACCGGCGTGACCACGGGCTTGCTTGCGCAGCCTGCGATCAGGGCACCGGTCAATGCGAGGCCGCAGGCCAATGCAACGCGCCGCGAGACCGCAGCAAAAGAGCGTCCATAGGACGAATGGTGTGTACCCAGCGTGCGCATGCTATTCCCTTCGTTGCATTGACCGGTTCGGACGCATCTTTGATTATCACCAGCCAACTCGAACAGGCAACATGCTGACCACCGAACTTGTCGAAGCCCTGCTCACGCCCATCGGCGAGGCCTCGCCGTGCGGCGACGATCTGGAGTACGACGCGGCCTTTACCGCGCTCACCACCGCAGCGCAGGGCAAGCCCGAGCAGCAGTTCGGCGACACCGTCATCCCCGCGGTGGAGCCGGAGTGGCGCGAGGTGGCCGAACAGTCCGATGCGATCCTGCGCCGCAGCAAGGACGTGCGCGCCGCCGTGCTGCTGCTGCGTGCTTCCACGCGGCTGCAGGGACTTGCCGGTTTCGTTGCCGGGCTCGAACTGCTCACCCGCCTGCTCGACAACTTCTGGGACGGCATACATCCAAAGCTCGATGCCGAGGACGACAACGATCCGACCATGCGCCTGAACGCGCTCGCGCCGCTCGGCGACGAGACGATGGTCCTGCGCGACCTGTACGACGCGCAGGTGGGCGTGGCACCCGGCGTGGGCGCGATCCGCGTGCGCGACATCGCGGTGGCCAACAACGCATTGAATGCGGTGGGCGGCGAAGCCACCTATTCGCCGGCACAGATCCAGGGCGGCCTCGAAGCGCTGCATGCCGAGCGGCCCGAGCTGATCCAGGCCGCCATCGGCGTGCCCGGCGGGGTCGAGAAGCTGCAGGCCCTGCTGGTGGAGCGCACCGGCCGCTCCGACGCGATCGACCTCTCCCCGCTGCGCGCCATAGCCCGCATGCTGCAGAAGGCGTGCAGCGCTGCCATCGGTGCGCCCGAAGAAGCCGGCACCGCCGAAGAGGCGCAAGGCGATGTGCCGCAGGCCGGCGGCGCGCCGCGGCCCGCTGCCATGCGCGGCGAGATCCAGAGCCGGCAGGACGCGCTGCAGATGCTGGACCGCGTGATCCGCTTTCTCGAGCAGACCGAGCCCGGCAACCCCGCGCCGCTCCTGATCGAGCGCGCCAAGAAGCTCATCGGCGTGAGCTTTCTCGAAATCATGGCCAACCTCGCACCCGGCGCGCTGGACACGATCGAGACCGTGACCGGCAAGCGCCCGTCCGAGTAGCCGCCTTTTTCCCTTTCCATTTTTTCCTGTTGATCGAACCGCCCCATTTACCCCCGCAAGGAGCATCGCCATGGCCAAGAGCAGTCAGAAATTCATCGCCCGCAACCGGGCGCCACGCGTGCAGATCGAATACGACGTGGAACTCTACGGCGCCGAGAAGAAGATCCAGCTGCCCTTCGTGATGGGCGTGCTGGCCGATCTGTCGGGCAAGCCGGCCGATCCGCTCGCGCCCGTGGCCGATCGCAAGTTCCTCGAGTTCGACGTGGACAACTTCGACTCGCGCATGAAGGCCATGAAGCCGCGCGCCGCCTTCGCGGTGGAGAACTCGCTGACCGGCGAAGGCGAGCTCAAGGTCGAGCTCACCTTCGAGAACATGGAAGATTTCTCGCCCGCTGCGGTGGCCAGGAAGGTCGGCGCGCTCGACAAGCTGCTCGAGGCGCGCACCCAGCTGTCGAACCTCGTGACCTACATGGACGGCAAGAACGGCGCCGAGGAACTGCTGGCCAAGGTGCTCGAAGACCCGGCCCTGCTGCAGTCGCTGGCGGCCACCGCCAAGCCCGACGACGAAGCGGCCAAGCCGGCCGCCTGATCCCCCACACCCGACACACCGGACCCCCGAGGAGAACCACCATGGCCGAAGCACTCGAGCAGAGCGCACTCAAGGATGTCGCCTATGCGGGCAGCGATTTTTCGTCGCTCCTGCAAAAGGAATTCAAGCCGCGCAGCGACGAAGCCAAGAGCGCCGTCGAAGCCGCGGTGCTCACGCTCGCGCAGCAGGCGCTGAGCAACAGCACCGTCATTGGCAAGGACGTGACCAAGTCGATCCAGTCGATGATCGCCGCGATCGACGCCAAGCTGACCGACCAGGTCAACAAGATCATCCACCACCCCGACTACCAGAAGCTCGAGAGTGCGTGGCGCGGCCTGCACTACATGGTGAACAACACCGAGACCGACGAGCACCTGAAGATCCGGGTGATGGACATCTCGAAGACGGACCTCGCCAAGAGCCTGAAGAAGTTCAAGGGCGCGGCCTGGGACCAGAGCCCGATGTTCAAGAAGATCTACGAACAGGAATACGGCCAGTTCGGCGGCGAGCCCTTCGGCGCGCTGGTGGGCGACTACCACTT
>NZ_JBFTPJ010000622.1:0-3639 GCF_056398445.1 Variovorax sp. 01T439_2 | reverse complement strand
ACGTAGCTCAGGTACTGCCGCGTGAGCCCCGCCATCGGGATGTCGAGGATGTTGAAGTTCTGCTTCCTGATCAGGTAGAGCAGCAGATCGAGCGGGCCCTCGAAGGCCTCGAGGAAGACCTGCAATGCCTCCGGCGGGATGTACAGGTCCTTCGGCATCGCGAACAGWGGCTCGCCATAGAGCCTCGCGAGCGCGACCTGGTCGACCACTTCGGGCATGCTGGCCACGAGCGTGTCGCTGTCCTCGTTGTCCTTCATCGGGTGCTTGCTATCATTTCAATAGCTGCGCACGACGGCGGCAAACGATGGATGCCGGCTGGGCACCATTACTTGGCTTGGGTCTGGTAGACGTACGGCTGCTGCGGCACGCGGGCTTCGCTGTACTCCTCGAGCAGGCTGCGGTCGAGGTGCTTGTCCCAGAGCAGGGCGCGGCCGGCGCGCTGTTCGGCTTCCAGCGTCGGCTTCTTGGCTTTCATCTCCTCGATGAAGTTGGTGATCTCGGAGGTGTAGTGGGGGCGGCGGAAGATGGACATAGACTGGACCTTTGTGGCGCGAATTTTACCGGGGATGGAATGAAGCAGCGAAAACAGTGGCGGATCGGCATGGCGGCGGCACTGCTGGCGGGTGCGATCGGGCTTGCGGGCTGCGACAACCAGCGCATCAGCGAACTGGAAGAAGGCGTCTCCACCGAAGCCGACGTGCGCGCCAGGTTCGGCCAGCCCGAGAACATCTGGGACGCACCGAACGGCCGCGTGCTCGAGTACAACCGCCAGCCGCAGGGCCAGAAGAACTACATGATCACCATCGGCGCCGACGGCAGGATGAGCGCGCTGCGCCAGGTGCTGACGCCCGAGAATTTCGCCAAGGTGCAGCCGGGCATGATGATGGAAGACTTGCGCAAGATGCTCGGCAAGCCCGCGAAGATCACGCCCTATGCGCTCAAGCGCGAGACCGAGTGGGAGTGGCGCTGGGTCCAGCCGCCGAATTCGCCCATGGTGTTCACCGCCACCCTCAACGACGACCAGCGCGTGGTGCGCAGCGGATCGTCGCCCGACCGGAGCACCGAGGCCAATTAACCTTCCGCCGCATGCGGCTGGCCGCTCGTCAGTTCGTCGGCAAACCCCGAGCGCACGATCACCTCGAGCGGCTGCGGCTGCAGCGATTCCACCCGCAGCAGCCCGCCGCGCGCCAGCACGGCCCGGTGCAGCTGCCGCAGCGCGTCGACGCCCGTGGCGTCCAGGTAGATCAGGTGCGTGGCGTCGAGCACCACCGTCATGCCGCGCGGCGCGCTTTCGGCCGCGTTGACGGCCTCGTCCAGCTTGGCCGCCGCCCCGAAGAACAGCGCGCCGTAGAGCCGGTAGGTGAGCACCGGCGGCTGCATCGTGACCAGCTCGACGCTGAACAGCTCGCTCATGCGCCGGATGAAGAGCGCGCAGGCCAGCACAAGGCCCGCCTGCACCGCCACCGTCAGGTCGAACACCACCGTGAGAAAGAAGGTGCCGAGCATCAGCAGCCGGTAATGGCGGCTGAAGTGGCGCAGTTGCCCCGGCGTGAACTCGCGCCATTCGCCCATGTTCAGGCCCACGAAGACCAGGATGCCCGCCAGCACCGCAAGCGGCACGTGGCGCGCGAGCGGCGCGGCCAGCAGCACCACCACCATCAGCGTGAGCGCATGCACGATGCCCGCGATCGGCGAGCTGGCGCCCGAGCGGATGTTGGTCACGGTGCGCGCGATGGTGCCGGTGGCCGGCATGCCGCCGAAGAAGGGCACCACCACGTTGGCGATGCCCTGGGCCATCAGCTCCTGGTTCGGATCGTGGCGCGGCTGGCCGCTGAGCTGGTCGGACACGCGCGCGCACAGCAGCGACTCGATGGCGCCCAGGATCGCGATGGTCAGCGTCGGCGTGACCAGCTGCTTGACCGTTTCCCATGAAAAGTCGGGCAGCGCAAAGGCCGGCAGGCCCTCGGGAATGCCGCCGAAGCGCGTGCCGATGGTTTCCACCGGCAGGCTGAAGCCCCACGACACCAGCGTGAGCGTGACCAGCGCGACGATCGGCCCCGGCATGCGCGAGCCCACCTGCACCGCGCGCGTGCGCGCCATGCGCCCCGCCAGGCGCTGCACCGCATGGCCCACCTTCGATTCGCCCTGCAGCAGCAGCGGCCAGATCGCGAGGCCGGCCAGGCAGGCCAGCCCGAGCGCGAAGGCATAGGGATTGAAGGTGCCGATCTGCAACGCCATGGCATGCAGCTGCGAGAACACGTCCGCCGGCATCTTGGCGACCGTGAGCCCGAGCAGGTCCTTAAGCTGCGACAGCAGGATGAGCACCGCGATGCCGTTGGTGAATCCGACCACGATCGACAGCGGCACGAAGCGCACCAGCCGCCCGAGCCCGAACAGCCCCGCCGCGAACAGCAGCACGCCGGCACAGGCGGTGGATATCAGCAGGTTGGCCACGCCATAGCGTTCGACGATGCCGTAGACGATCACGATGAAGGCGCCGGCCGGCCCGCCGATCTGCACCGCCGAACCGCCCAGCAGCGAGATCAAAAAGCCCGCGATGATCGCCGTCCAGATGCCGGCCTCGGGCTTGAGCCCGGAGGCGATGGCAAAGGCCATGGCCAGCGGCAGCGCCACGATGCCCACCGTGGCGCCGGCCCCCAGGTCCTTGAAGAAGCGCTCCCGGCTGTAGCTCGCCATGGCGTCCAGCAGACGCGGGCGGAAGCGGATGATGTTCAGCGGTGACTGCATGTGGCGCCATTGTGACCCGCGCGCCGCGTGCGCAGGAAGGCTGATTGCGGGCAGCGCCGGGGCGCGGCCGGCTCAGTCGCTGTCGGGAATCACCGCGTCGGCGGCCGCGCCCACGGCCTTGCCGGTGATGCGCGCGGTGCCGATGGCGGCATCGGCCGCGAGCCCGACCGCGCCGGCGCCCACGCTCACGGCGGTGCTGGCGACGGTGACCACGGCGCAGCCGCCCAGCAGCAGGGCGCCGGCGAGGCCGAGCGCCGCGAGAACGAAAGGTCGGAAGCGGAGGCGAGGGCTTTGCATGCGCGGATTTTGCACCCGCGCGCTCACTGCCGCGCCAACTCCGCCAGGATGGCCTCGCGGTCCTGGTCCAGCCGCGGCGGCTGCCTGGCCACCTGCGTGCGGTGTGCGCCCACGTGCACCGGATTGCCCGCCACCGTGAGCGGCCGGCCGCCCTGCGTGCGGACCTGCACCAGCATCTCGCGCGCCTGCACCTGCGGATCGTTCACCACCGCGGCCACGTCGTTGTACTCGCCCGTGGGAATGTTGTGCTGCATCAGCAGCGCCTGCCAGTGCGCGCAGGGCGCAGTGGCCAGGCGCTCTTCGAGCAGCTGCTTCAGCGCCTCGTGGTGCCGGCAGCGCTCGGGGTTGGTGGCAAAGCGCGCATCCTCGGGCAGCGCCGGCAGCTCGAGCGCCGCGCACAGGCGCTGGAACAGCGCATCGTTGCCCGCCGCGATCACGAACCAGCCGTCGGCCGCGCGGAACACGTCGAACGGCGTGATCGACGGGTGCCGCGAACCGATCGGCCCGGGCGCGCGCCCGTCCGCCTCCATGCGCGAGATCGCGTTCTCCAGCAGCGCGACCTGGCAGTCGAGCATCGCCACGTCCACGCGGTCG
>NZ_JBFTPJ010000621.1:0-3657 GCF_056398445.1 Variovorax sp. 01T439_2 | reverse complement strand
AGGAAAAAACAATGGGGATGGAGGGGCGCGTGAACGGCGATGGATGGATTCAGCGCAGCCCGTCCTCGCCCTTGATCTCGCTGGCCTCCAGCCCGCCGATGCGCGGCAGCGGACGGCCGCTGTCGGTGACGGCCACGGCCACCACGATCTCGTTGGCGCGCGGCGCGTCGGACACGCGCGCCTCGACGGCGTCGAAGTGGCTGCGCACGAAGGCCGCGTCCTTGTGGCCGAGCGGCACGTCGATGGCCGTGCCGAGCGTGCCGCGCTTCTTGGCCGAGGGCACCAGCGCCGCGCCCTTTTCGACCGCCACGCGCAGCGGTGCGCCGAGCTTGGGATGCAGGATGGCAGCGGCATGCTCGAGCTCGCCGTTTTCGCCGACGATGGCGGCCTTGCCGTAGCTCTGCGCCTGGCCGGGCTCGATGCCCAGCGCCTTCACGGCCTTCTGGCCCAAGAGCGCACCAAGCTCTTCGCCGATGGCGATCAGCTCGTCGAGGTTCTCGCTGAAGCGGCCCGCGTAGGGGTTGTCGATCACCGCAATGGCGACGGCGCGGCGCGTGGGCGGCGAAATATCGCGACCCATTTCCTTGCGGGTTTCGTCCACCTGGACGACGAGCTTGCGGATGTTGGCGGTCATGTCTTGTGTTCCTTCTTCGTGTCTCTTGTTCATCAGGTCAGCGCAGGCCGTCCCATTTGCTGATGTCCTTGGCGAGCAGGCCGCCCACGCGTGCATGCACGCGGTAGCCGGTGCTCATCGCGAGGATGAAGACGATCTCGTCGGCCGCCGGCGCGCCGGGCACGCGCACCTCGATGGCGTCGAACTGGCCGCGCACGTAGCTGGCGTTGATGTTGGTGAGCGGCACGTCGAGCGCGGCGCCGGGCGGGCCGACCTTCTTGGTCGAGGGCACGATGGACAGCGCATTGCCGGGCTGGCCGGTCTTCTCTTCCGCCTTGCCCGCGGTATAGGCCGCGCGGTCGCCCTTCCAGCCGAGCAGCTCGCGCATGGCGTAGCCACCGGGCACATGCCAGAGCGCGCCGTGCTCGAGCTCGCCGGCGGCGCCGACGATGGCGCCCTTGCCGTAGGTGGCGATCTGCTCGAGCGGCACGTCCATGGCGGCGTGCAGCCTGTGCGCCATGTCGACGCCCACCGGGTCGAGCAGCGCCATCATCGGCAGGATGTCGGGCTCGTAGCGGCCCGCAAACGGATTGGTCAGCACCGCGCCGATGGCACCGCGCACCAGCGGCGTTGCGGCGCGCGGTCCGAACTCGTGGTGGATGTGCTCGACATGGGTGAAGACGCGGCGTATATCGATCATGGAAAGGAACCTTGCTTTTCGTTAAGCAAATACTGAACCAACTGCATCGGACGGCGCCCTGGGCAGCGCCTTCGAGCATAAGGGTTCGACAAGTCGCCACTGCCCCTGGCAAACGAGCAGAGCGGCCCAGGCGAGCCCTTCTTTTTGCAGCACCTTGGCGCACACGGCGCCGGTGTCGAGCGCGCTCTTCACCTGCGCAGGCGAAAGCGGCGGCACGTCGACCGTGACGAGCATCTCGCCCAGGTCGCTATCGTCCTTGCATTCGCTGGCGGGGCGCCGGCGGATGGCGGCATCGTCCACGTCGACGGCGTTGGCAATCACGGTGGCGGCTGCATCGGCCCCGGCCGCGGTGGCGGCCAGGACCGTCACGCTGTCGGCAATGCCCAGCGAGAAGCTGCGCCCGCGCCAGCCACTGGTGGCCACGCCGCGCACCGGCTGTGCGGCGCTGATTTCGAACTGGCCGTCGGTGGTGAGAATGCCGCTTTCACCCTCCACATGGCTGCGCCAGTCGAAGCGTGCGAGGTCGGCGTAGACACCCACGCGCGCCGAATGGCCCGGCGCAAGGTGCAGCGCGATGTCGCCGCCGTTGTTGATCCAGGCGCGCTCGATGCCGGGGCGGTCGTAGAACGCGATCAGCTCCTGCGCCACCGAGCCGGCCACCGCCGCCATCGGCGTGATGAACATCGGCGAGAACGCCGCGCAGGCATCCCACATGCGCGCACCGACCACGCCGCGCGGCCGCATGCTGTCGGTCACCGGCCGGCGCAGCAGCGGCAGCTCGCGCACCAGCTCGCCCAGCACATGGCCGAAGCGCGCCCAGGCCGCGTCGTGCACGGCCGCAACGGCGTAGGGGTCGCCATGCGCCTCGGCCACGATGTCGATCGGGCCATGGTTGAAGTGCCAGCGGCTCGCGTCGAGCGCGGTGCGTTGGGCGGTCATGGCAGCAAGGGCGCGGGGACGGCGCGGTGTTTCTCCCTCCCCTTCCGGGGGAGGGCCGGGGTGGGGGCACGCGGCGCATCCATCGGGCGCTCTGCCCGCCCCCATCCCAGCCTTCCCCCGGAAGGGGAAGGAGCAACAGCCACGGCGCACATTGATGTGGGCATCGCTCAACCCAGCATGGGTGGGTGGCCGAGCGGCCACGGATTGGCCTCGTCGATGACGACCCATTGCCGCGCCAGCGGCGCGCCGTCTTCCTGCCAGGCGCCGCGCGCGAGCGCCTGCTCGAGCGGGAAGATGTGTTCCATGTGGCCGCCGAGCGCCAGGTAGTCGTCGCGCCGCATGCTGAACTCGATGGGCGCCACGATGGCCGGCGTGGGCACGGTGCCAAAGCTGTTGTCGGGCATGCGCATGACGTCGGCCATCACGGTGATGCCGCCGCCGGGCCACACATAGGCCGGCGCGCCGCCGCAGGTCACGTTGACGAGCGCACGCTTGATGGCGCGCGTGAGCAGCACCGGGTTCTCGGTGACGCCGGCGCGCAGGGACCCGCCCGCACCACCGAGGAACAGCACGGTGCACAGCGATGGTTCGCAGTTCTCGCCGATGCGCTCGACGATGCGGCGCACCTCGGGCGGCATCGGCTGCTCGACCGGCTTGAGCGCCTCGTCGAGCACGTACCACTGGGCATGCTCGCCGGTGGTCGAGGTCATCAGGAGGCGCAGGCCCGGCCGCGCCACGCCTTCTTCCCAGCCCTCGATGATCGAGAGCGGATCGGCGATGTCGGTGCCGCCCCAGCCGTTGCCCGGGTTCGCCACCTGGAAGTAGCGCCCCGGCGTGGACTTGCGCCCCAGCATCTGGATGCCCGAAGGCGCCATGTCGAGGCAGCGCCCGGCCTGGTGCTCCGTGAGCACGCCGGTGATGTGGTCGTCCACCACCACCACCTCGTCGGCCACGCCCGCGAACTGGCGCGCGAAGATGCCCACGGCCGCCGAGCCGCAGCCCACGCGCATGCGCTGCTCTTCCACGCCATTGACGATGGGTGCTTTTCCGGCCTGGATGACGAGCGTGGAGCCGCCGTCGATGGTGCATTCGACGGCCTTCTTGTTGCCCAGCAGCTGCATCAGCTCGGCCGTCATGCGGCCTTCCTTCTTGCTGCCGCCGGTGAGGTGGTGCACGCCGCCAAGGGACAGCATCTGCGAGCCGTATTCGGCCGTGGTGACATGGCCGACCACCTCGCCGCGGTAGCGCACATTGGCCTGCTCGGAGCCGAGGAAGCGGTCGGTGTCGATCTTCACCTTGAAGCTGCAGTAGCTGAAGATGCCTTCGGTGACGACGGTGACCATGTCGACGCCCTGGGCCTTGGAGGCCACGATGAAAGGGGCGGGCTTGTAGTCGGGATAGGTGG
>NZ_JBFTPJ010000620.1:0-3659 GCF_056398445.1 Variovorax sp. 01T439_2 | reverse complement strand
ATCCAGGCCTGCGCCGTCGATGCGCGGCCCGACGCCGATGGGCAGCTGCGCCTGGTGGCCTACCTGGTCGCACGCTCGCACAAGCTCTCGTGGGATGCGCTGCGCACGCACCTGGCCGCGCGCCTGCCCGCGGCGCTGCTGCCCTCCGCGCAGGTCTGGCTCGCGCAGCTGCCGGTCACGCCCAACGGCAAGCTCGACCGCCGCGCGCTGCCCGAACCGGCGGCCGAGCGGCCCGATCTGGCGCAGCCCTTCGAGGAAGCGCGCAGCGCCGCCGAGCAGCGCGTGTGCGAAGCCTTCGCCCGCGCGCTGCACATCGAGAAGGTCGGGCGCAACGACAACTTCTTCGACCTGGGCGGCGACTCGCTGCGCGTGCTGCAGGTGCTGGCCGAACTGCAGCAGGACAGCGCGCAGCCGCTGTCGACCAACCTGTTCTTCCGCCATCCGACGCCGAGCGCCATCGCGGCCGAGCTGGAGACGGCCGCCGCCGGCGATGCGGCGCCCGCAGCCGCCGCCGCGCCGCGCACAGTGCACGAGCAACAGCAACAGCAGCCCGCCGAACCCGACGCCCACATGTCGGATGCGATTGCGCTGATCGCCACCGCCGGGCGCTTTCCGGGTGCGGCCGATGTCGAGCAGTTCTGGGAGAACCTCGTTGCCGGCCGCGACACCATCAGCTTCTTCGACGACGACACGCTCGATGCCGGCGTGAGCGACGCGCTGCGCAAGGACCCGGCCTACGTGCGGGCCCGCGGCGTGATCGAGGGCATCGAGAACTTCGACGCCGCCTTCTTCGGCATCGGCCCGAAGGACGCCGCGCYGATGGACCCGCAGCAGCGCGTGTTCCTGGAGATCTGCTGGGAATGCCTGGAACGCGCGGGCTACGTGCCCGATGCGGCGCCGGGCCCGGTCGGCGTGTATGCCGGCATGTACAACGCCAGCTACTTCCAGCGCCACGTCGCCACGCGGCCCGACCTCATCGAAGCGGTGGGCGAGTTCCAGGTGATGCTGGCCAACGAGAAGGACTACATCACCACGCGCGTGGCCAACCGGCTCAACCTGACGGGGCCGGCGGTGAGCATCCATACCGCCTGCTCGACCTCGCTGGTGGCGGTGGCCCATGCCTTCCACGCACTGCGCACCGGCCAGTGCTACATGGCGCTGGCCGGCGGGGCCTCCGTCACCTGCCCGCCGCGCAGCGGCTACCTGTACCAGGAAGGCTCGATGCTCTCGCCCGACGGGCACACGCGCAGCTTCGACGCGCAGGCCCAGGGCACGGTCTTCAGCGACGGCGCCGCGGTGGTGCTGCTCAAGCGCCTGGCCGACGCGCAGGCCGACGGCGACACCATCTATGCGGTGCTGCGCAGCGCCTGCGTCAACAACGACGGCGGCACCAAGGCCAGCTTCACCGCGCCCAGCGTGGACGGGCAGGCCGCCGTGATCCGCGCGGCGCTGGCGGCAGCCAACGTGGACGCGCGCAGCATCTCCTACGTGGAGGCGCACGGCACCGCCACGCCGATGGGCGACCCGGTCGAGGTCGAGGCACTGACCTGCGCCTATGCCGAGCACACCGGCGCGCTGGGCTACTGCACGCTCGGCTCGCTCAAGAGCAACGTGGGCCACATGGTGACGGCCGCGGGGGCCGCCGGCCTCATCAAGGCCGCGCTCTCGCTGCACCACGAGGCGATTCCGCCGACCGCGCACTTCAGCGCCCCCAACCCGGCGATCGACTTCGCGCGCACGCCCTTCTACGTGAGCGGCAGCCTGCAGGCCTGGCCGCGCACCGGCCAGCCGCGGCGCGCCGGCGTCAGCGCCTTCGGCGTGGGCGGCACCAACGCGCACATCATCCTCGAGGAAGCGCCCGCGCGCCCCGCTTCGGCCAGCGCCGCGGGGCCGCAGGTGCTGCCGATCTCGGCCCGCTCGGAAGCCGCGCTGGCCGTGGCCACGGAACAGCTGGCCGCGCACCTCGACGCGACGCCCGGCGTGCCGCTGGCCGATGTGGCCTATACGCTGAGCGTCGGCCGCAAGGCGCATGCCTTCCGCCGCGCGGTGGTGGCCGGCGATGCGGCGCAGGCCGTGGCCGCGCTGCGGGCGGGCGACAGCCCGTGGCGCGCCAGCGGCCGCGTCGATGCGCGCGCGCCGCAGCCGGTGCTGATGTTCCCGGGCCAGGGCGCGCAGTACACCGGCATGGGCAAGATCCTGCACGCCAACGATCCGGTGTTCGCGGCCGCCTTCGACACCTGCCTGAAGGCCTTCGGCAGCGCGGTGGACTTCGACCTGCGCGAGCGCATGTTCGGCGACGACCCGCAGGCGCTGCTGCCCACCGCCGTCACGCAGCCCGCGATCTTCGCCATCGAGTACGCGCTGGCGCGCCGGCTGCTCTCGCTGGGCGTGCGGCCGCATGCGCTGATCGGCCACAGCGTGGGCGAGTTCGTGGCCGCGGTGATCGCCGGCGTGATGCGGCTGGAAGACGCGGCCCGGCTGGTGGCCCGCCGCGGCGCGCTCATGCAGGCGCGGCCCGCGGGCGCGATGCTGTCGGTGCGCCTGGGCGCGGCCGAACTCTCAGCCCGGCTCGGGCCGCTGCTCTCGCTGGCCGCGGACAACGGACCCACGGCCTGCGTGGTGGCCGGCCCGTTCGACGCGATCGAAACGCTGCGCGCCTCGCTGCAGGAAGAAGACATCGCGAGCCGCCAGCTGCAGACCTCGCACGCCTTCCATTCCTCGATGATGGATGGCGCCGTCGCGCCCTTCGAGGCACTGGTTGGCGAAGTGGCGCTGCATGCGCCCACGGTGCCGATCTTCTCGACGCTCACGGGCCGCCTGCTCGAAGAGGCCGAGGCCACCAGCCCCGCCTACTGGGCCCGCCACCTGCGCAGCACCGTGCAGTTCTCGCCCGCCGTGCGCAGCGCCATGGCGCAGGCGGTGCGCCCGCTCTTCATCGAGGTGGGGCCCCGCAACACGCTGGCCACGCTGGTGCGCCAGCACGGCGCGGCCGAAGTGATGCCGCTGCTGCACGGCGAGCCCGCCGACGAGGCCCGCACGCTGCGCCTGGCGCTGGCCCGCCTCTGGACCTGCGGCGCGGACGTGGAGCTGTCGCGCCTTTCCGTTCGCACCGGCGCACAGCGCGTGCGCCTGCCCACCTACCCCTTCGAACGCAAGCGTTTCTGGGTCGACATCGCAGCGGCCGCGGCGAGCCCGGCCATCCCCTCGCCGGTTTTGCCGCCGGCCCTGCTGCCCGTTGCCCCACCCACGCCCGCGCTCTCCGTTCCACCCACCTTCTTGGAGCCGACCGTGACAGCTGCAGTGCCCCCGCCACTTCCCTCTTCACCCGCGTCCCCCGCCCTTGCTGCGCCCACCGAATCCATGGACACGCGGYTGCGCTCCCTGTTCGAGGACRTCTCCGGCATCGACATGATGCAGGCCGAGGGACATGCCGCCTTCGGCGAGCTGGGCCTGGATTCGCTCACGCTGACGCAGGTCGCCACGCAGATCAAGAAGCGCTTCAAGGTGAACCTGAGCTTTCGCCAGCTGATGGAGAACTACCGCAGCTTCGACAGCCTGTCCGCCTTCCTGCGCGAGAGCCTGCCGCCCGAGCCCGTGGTTGCGGCCGCGCCGGCCTCCGCTGCCGCGGTGCCGCTGGCGGTGGCCGCGCAGGTGCAGGC
>NZ_JBFTPJ010000619.1:0-3659 GCF_056398445.1 Variovorax sp. 01T439_2 | reverse complement strand
GTATTCGCGCTGCTTCGCCAGCGGTCCAATCGATAATTTCTTGGAACCGATAAATGCCGCTTGGGGTATCAGCGCGACCGGAAACGCCCGTGCCTGGCCAGCAGCACCACCAGGCGCTGCGCTGCCGGCGAGAGGTAGCCGCTCTCGCGGTAGGTGACGACCATGCGCCGGCGCATCGTCACGCCCCGGACCTTGACCTCGCGCAGCGCCGCGCCCGAGCGGCCTTCCTGCAGGTGCAGCCGCGAGATGAAGCTCAGCAGGCCGGTCTCGTCGATCAGGCTCGGCAGCATCAGCAGCATCGTGCTTTCCACCTGCACCTGGGGCCGCGGCAGGTGGCTGCGGTCGAAGGTCTGGTCCAGCCAGTCGCGCGTCGGCGCGCCGGGCGGTTGCAGCACCCAGCGGTAGCCGGCCAGGTCCTTGAGCGTCGGCTTGGCCTTCTTGAAGATCTCGTGCGAGCTGGTCGCGGCAACCACGATCGGGTCTTCGGCGAGCAGCTTCGAGGTGAAGCCCGGCTCCTGCGTGCCCTCCGTGCCGACCATCAGGTCGATCTCGCCGGACCGCAGCAGCGGCGTCAGGATGTCGCCCAGCGCCACCGTCGTGCGAAGCGTGATGCCCGGCGCCTCGCCCATCAGCTCCCGCGCCGCCGGCGGAAGCAGGAACTGCGCGGCCGTGGGCACGATGCCGATGCGGATGTTGCCCGCCAGGCCGCGGCCGATGTCGCCGATCTCGCGGCGCGCGCTTTCCACATCGAAGCGCGTGCGCTGTGCCCACTTGAGCAAGGCCTTGCCGGCCGCCGTGAGGCGGATGCCGCGGCCCGTTCGCTCGAACAGGGCCGCGCCGCAGGCTTCTTCCAGGCGCTTGACGCAGCTCGTCAGCGCAGGCTGGGTGCGGTGCAGCCGCTCCGAGGCACGGCCCATGTGCTCGAGCTCGGCAATGACCTCGAAGTACTGCAGGTCGCGCAGGTCCAAAAAAAATCTCCTGGTTTTGCTCTTGCGCGACGCGTGGCGCCGAGGCCTTCGAGCGAATGGTCTTGTCCCGTGCACGGTGGACACGGGCTGTGCGCAATATAGCGCCCAGCATCTCGGGATCGGCGTTCCGTTCAGGGTTGGCGCCTGTCCAGCCCTCGGCTGCGGAACCAGCGGAGTTTCGATCCGTTACTCTGCCGAGCCCGGCCGCTCCCCGCCAAGTCATCTGCGCTTCACGTTCGCGAGCCACACTGCAATGGATGCTTGCCGGCGCTGGTAGAGGTGGCCTTATGGCACCCGCCTGCAGTGCGGGTCCTCGAGGCCGGCGGCATCCTCTCTTCCGCCCTCGGCTCAGTCCGGCGAGGCCTCAGCCCAGCAGCTCGATCGCCGCCTGCACGATCGGCCGCGCCCAGGCCGGCGTGGCCGCGAGCGCGGCCAGGTCGCCCGGCTGCGGAAAGACGGGTTCGCCCGCGCTCAGTTCGAGCACCAGCACCGGGTCCGCAATGTCGCCGCCGGGCGGCGCCTCCGCGCTGTTGTCGAAGACCTGCAGCCGCGTGAGCTTGGGCAGCAGCTTGATGAGGTTGGCGCGCGAGGCGATCCAGCGCTCGCGGATCTTGGCCTCTGGAATGTCGTGGCCGCCGCGCGTCACGCGCGCCCGCACGCGGGCGATGTGCTGCTCGGGCGAAGACAGCCCGCAGAAGATCATGACCACGTCGTGGCTCGACGCGGCGCGCGCGAGCAGCGCGGGAATGGTGCTCGCGCCCAGCGTGGTCTCGAAGGCGTAGTTGGAACGCTGCGCGATGGCCGCTTCCAGCCGCTCGCGGCCCAGATTCCATGCGCGGGCGTTCGCCTCTTCGGGCGTGATCCCGAGCTGCGCGATGAGCTCGCGCGCGCAGGTGTCGGGGTTGAACCAGGTCAAGCCGTGCTCGGCGAGCAGGGCACCACCGACCGAGCTCTTGCCCGCGCCGTTGACACCGGCCAGCACCAGGATGAAGGGGCGGGCGGCCGCCRCCATCAGAAGGTGTCGCCCGCCTTCGGGCGGCGCCCGAGCTTGCCCTTGGCGGCGAACAGCTTGCCCATCTGCGCGGCTGCTTCGGGCTGCTGCAGCACGCCCAGGCGCACGTCGAAGCGGCGCCCGAGCTCGTCGAGCACCGACTGCTCGCGCGCCTTGAGCGCCTGCGCGTCTTCCACCAGCTGGTTGTAGGTGGCTGCGGTCAGTAGCACCATCTCCACCGTCGAATGGTTGGTCACGGCCAGGCTGCCGGTCTTCTGGACCTGGCGGACCACGTCGCCCCAGCGGTTCTTGACCTGGGATGCGTTCTGACGCGGCAGTTCATCGAGGTTTGGCAGGATGGCGGCCATGGTGTGCTCCTTTGGCGCCATTATGGCAAAAATAGCAAAATTGGACAAAATGGCCGGTTATGGCGGATTGCGGGCGCTGCAAAGGCTGCGGCGGCAACCGCCGGCTAGGGCCGTGCGGCCGCCAGCACCCGGGCCAGGGCGCGCGCGAGTTCGCCGCGCGTGTAGGGCTTGCGCAGCAGCTCCCAGCCTTGCGGCACGTCGCGGTCGGCGTCGAGCAGCTCCGACGAAAAGCCGGACATCAGGAGAATGGCGAGCCGCGGAAAGCGCTGCTGCGCCTCGGCGGCGAGCCGGGTTCCGCGCATGCCGGCTCCGAGCGCGATGTCGCTGAGCAGCACGTCGAAGGAATCCGCATCCGTTTCCATGCTCAGCAGCGCCTGCTCGGCATTGGCCGCGGTCACCACGCTGCAGCCGAGCGTCGCGAGAAAGGTGTGAACCACCCGGCGCACCTCGGCGTYGTCCTCGACCAGCATGACCCGCAGGCCGGCGGGGATGGCCTGCTCTTCGTCTTCCTCCTCTGCGGCCGCAGGCGCCGGGTCGTACAGCTGGGGAAGATAGAGCGTCACGGTCGTTCCCGCGCCCGACCGCGTTTCGATGGCCACGGCGCCCTTGGACTGCTTCACGAAGCCGTACACCGTGCTCAGGCCCAGGCCGGTGCCGCGGCCGGCTTCCTTGGTCGTGAAGAAGGGCTCGAAGGCGCGCTCCCTCACTTCCTCGGTCATGCCCGTGCCGCTGTCGGCCACCGAAATGGCAACGAAGCTGCCGTGCGCATCCTGGTCGCTGAGCTCGTTGTGCACCTCGGGCGGCAGCGCGCCGCAGGCCTCGGCGCGAAAGTGCAGCGTGCCACCCTCGGGCATGGCGTCGCGCGCGTTGATGGCAATGTTCAGCAATGCCGATTCGAGCTGTCCGGGATCGGCGAGCACCGGCGGGCAGCCCGGCGCCGCATCGATCGCGATGCCGATGCGCTGGTCGAGCGTGCGCCGCAACATGTCGGCCAGCGAATGCAGCATCGCATGCGTGTCCACCGCGTTGGGCTGCAGCATCTGCCGGCGCGAAAAGGCCAGCAGCTTGCCCGTGAGCTCGGCGCCGCGCCGCGAGGCCCGCGCCGCGGCGCCCACCAGCTGCTGGGCGTAGCCGTCCTGTGCAATGGCGGGCAGCTCTTCGAGCACCTGCAGGTTGCCCTGGATGATGGTGAGCAGGTTGTTGAAGTCGTGCGCAATGCCGCCCGTGAGCTGGCCGACGCTTTCGAGCCGCTGGGCATGGCTGAGCGCCTCTTCGGTCTGCACCCGCTGCAGGCTGGTGGCCAGCAGGTTGGAAAGCGATTCGAGGAAGCGC
>NZ_JBFTPJ010000618.1:0-3669 GCF_056398445.1 Variovorax sp. 01T439_2 | reverse complement strand
GTGCTGCTCAGCGCTCCGCGAAGACCTCGATCTCGACGCGGCGGTTGGGTGCCAGGCAGTCGATCAGGGCCGCGCGCGCCGTTTGCGTGCACTGCACCTTCGGCTCGGATTCGCCCTTGCCTTGCACCTGTATCTTCTGCGCCGGCACACCGGCCTGGACCAGGTAGTCGCGCACGGTGTTGGCGCGCGCCAGCGAGAGGGCGCTGTTGTAGGCCTGGCTGCCGAGCCGGTCGGTGTAGCCCGTCACCTTGATGGCATCCGCCGCCTTGATGTCGCCGGCCAGCGCATCGAGCTTGCGGCGGCCCTCCGGCAGCAGGTCGGCGAGCGACCGGCCGTCGAAGCGGAACAGGCCATCGGCACCCAGCGTGGTGCGCCGCGGTGCCGGGCTCGCGGCGGCCGGCCGTTCGGCCGCCGGCAATGCGCGCACCGCCAGCACATCGGCGCAGCCGGCCGGCAGCCAGTGGAAGGTCTGCGCCTTGTAGTCCTTGTCGAAGATCGCCTTGTACTGGCAGGTGGTCACGCCGCCGCCGGGCTTGCGGAAATGGAAGATGTAGTCCCACTCGCGCGGGCCCGCCATGCCTTCGCGGAAATGCGGTCGGCCGAGCAGGTCGTACAGCTGGTCCTTGGTGACGCCGGGCGCCACGGCGCGCAGGTTGTCCAGGTTGGGGAAGGTGCCTTCCTTGAGCCATGCATCGTTGTCGATGTTGGGAAAGATCACTTCGGTGGCCTTGCCGTCGTCGGTGATGCCGCGGCTCACATAGGAGCTGCAGCCCTGCAGCAGCAGCAGCGCCGCGGCGCCCGCTGCAATGGCCGAGAAGCGATGGATGTGCGTTGTCATGATGTTGTTCCTCTTTGTGATGCCGCCGGCCTACCAGTGGAAGCCCGCACCGGCCGCCACGCCGACCTTGCCGCGCGTGTTGGCCGAGCCGCTGAACTTCACGACCCACCGGCCGTTGTCCGAGAGCTTCGACACGCCGATGGCAAGGGCGGCCTGGCCGTCGAAACCCGCCACGCCCGCGGACACCATGCTCTTGCCCGGGATGTAGGCCTGCGGCATGGTGGCCATGGCCATTGCGCCGGCCGCGCCTGCGCTCGCATCCTTGGCAATGCTGCGGATCTCGCCGCCCAGGGCGTTGACGCGCGCGTCGGTGTAGGCGTTGGCCCCCGCGATGCCGCTGTTGAGCTGGTTCACGTTGACCGCATCGGTGCCCGCGACGCCGGGCGCCACGTTGTGCACCGTGACCGGCCCGGTCGCGTTGCTGCCGCCCATCGACACGCTGTTGTAGTTGATGGAGCCGTCGGGGTTGGTGTCGTACTTGACGGTCGACTGGTCGATCACCGCCACCTGGCCCTGCACGCCGCGCAGCTGCGAGACGTTGACCGCATCGCTGTCGGCCGAGCCCGCGGCCACGCCGGTGATCTGGCGGAACTGGCCGTTGGCCGCATCGCCCACCGACACCGCCGCCAGCGTGCTGGTGGTGGCGCCAATGGCGATGCGCTGTGCCTCGGTGGCCGTGGGCGGCACGTAGCCGGCCACGCCCGCGGCGGTGGAGGCCACCGAGCCCGCGCCCAGTGCCACGCCGCCGGCCTGCGTCACGCTGCTGCCCGCGCCCAGCGCCACGCCCTGCACGGCCGCGGCCGAGGACTGCGTGCCCAGCGCAATGGAGTCGGCCATGTGCGAGGTCGCGCCCTGGCCGATCGCCACGCCGCCCGGCGCGGTCTGCTGCACCACCGCGCCGTTGCCGATGCCGATGCCGTTGTTGCCGTTGACCACCGTCTGCGGGCCCACCGCCACCGATTCGGCGCCAATGGCCAGCGAGTCCGCTGCGTTCGAGTTGGCATGGAAGTACAGCGTCGGCGTGACCGCGAAGGRGGTCAGCGCGCCCGCGAGCTGCCGCACCGTGACCGCGTCCTGCGCCTGCGTGCCGTCGGCCACGTTGGTGATCTGGCGGTAGCTGGTGGCGCTGCCCAGGGACAGGGCGCCCAGCAGCGCGCGGTCGGTGGTGTTGTAGCTGATCAGCGAGCTGCCCGCCGGAATGCTGCCGGTGGAGGGCGCCACGAAGCGGTCGGAAACGGCGCCCGAGCCGATGGCCACCGCGCCGGCGACCGTTGCGCTCGCGTCCTTGCCCGACGCAATGGCGTCGGCCCCCGTCGCGCCCAGGTTGTTCTCGTTGCCCCCGCCCGTGGAGTTGACGCTGTAGTACCTGATCTTGTTGGCCGTGACCGTGGTGCTGAGGTTCTCGATCGACTGGTTGGTGGCGAASAGCTGCGARMCGTTGATGGCATCGGTCGAGSYRYYSGARAKCCGGCCCGCCGCCACGTTGGTGATGGTGCGCTCGGCGCCCACGCTGCCCACGCTCACCGTGCTCCCCGGYGTGGTGCCGGCRAAGTTGTAGGTSGTGCCGYYGATCACCGYGCTGGCCGTGCCGACGGCCGCGGCCGTGGTGGAGCCCGAACCCAGCGCCACGCTGTTGGCGTCCGACGCCGTGGCGCCGAGGCCGATGGCCACGGCCGAGGTGCCGGCCGCCGCCGCGTTCTTGCCCGACGCGATGGCGTCGGCTCCGGTAGCGCCCAGGTTGTCTTCGTTGGTGCCGCCGGTCGAGTTGACGCTGTAGTACTTGGTCTTGTTGGTGGTGACCGTGGTGCTCAGGTCCTCGATCGACTGGTTGGTGGCAAACAGCTGCGAGCCGTTGATCGCATCGGTGGAGGTGCCGGAGATCCGGCCGGCCGCCACGTTGGTGATGGTGCGCTCGGCACCCACGCTGCCCACGCTCACGGTGCTCGCGGGCGTGGTGCCCTGGAAGTTGTAGGTCGTGCCGTTGATCACGGCGTTGGCCGTGCCCACCGCAGCAGCGGTCACGGAGCCCGAGCCCAGGGCCACGTCGCCCGCACTGGCAGCCGCCGTCGCGGCATTGCCGATGGCCACGCTGCCTGCCTTGCCGGCCGCACCTGCGGTGGAGCCATTGCCCAGTGCCACCGATCCCTGGCCGATCGCCTTGTTGCCATTGCCGATCGCGACCGCACCGTTGGCCTGGTTGGCCGCGGTGGCCGTGGCCGTGCCGTCGCTGTTGGCAATGTTGTTGGCGCCGCCGGTGAAGGCGCCGGTGCCGCTCGCATAGCTCGGATCGCCGATCACCACGGCGCCGTCGCCGTAGGCCGTGTTGCCTGAACCGATCGAGATGGCCTTGCCGCCCGTGGCCGTCGCGCCCTTGCCGATGGCCACGGCCTCGGCCGAATCGGCCGTTGCGCCGCTGCCGATCGCCACGGTGTCCGCGGCGCTGGCGCGCGAGCCGTTGCCCATGGCCACGCCGCTGGCACCGGCCGCCGAGGCGTTCACGCCGGCCGCCAGGGCATTGATGCCCGTGGCGCCGTCGTTCGCATAGTTCCCCTGCTTGGTGCCGTTGTCGTTCACGCTGTAGTAGCGGATCTTGGCCCCTTCCACCTGGGTGTTCAGCTGGCTCACGTTCACCGCATCGGTGGGCGCCACGCCGGGCGCCACGTTGGTGATGACCGTGTTGCCGGCGTTGATGCCGTTGATCGTCACGCTCGGGCCGCCCGCGATCGTGAGGCCGTTGTTGTTCAGCACCGTGCCGCCCGTGGTCACGCTGGTGAAGCTGGGCGTGGCGCTGGTGGCGATCTGCACTTCGGCGCCGTTCTGCGTGATGGCGA
>NZ_JBFTPJ010000617.1:0-3671 GCF_056398445.1 Variovorax sp. 01T439_2 | reverse complement strand
AGCTACGACAACATCGCCCGTCTTTTCGATCCGCCGGCCAGCATGGTGATTTTTACCGCCCGGGAATTCCTGCGGGAACCATCTCCCGGGTCCGAAGCCGTCGTCCAAGGGTTGTCAGGCGACATCAGGAGCTGCCCACTTCGAGTTGACGATCGCTGCGAGCACACGGGCGCTGCGCAAGTGAAACCAGCGCTATGGTGTTCCTTTTTGCCGCCGGCGGTATTGACCAGACATTTCGGCCATATGCCTCTTGAAAGCCCTGCCGAACGCCGCCTCCGACTGATAGCCGACCTCCATGCAAATATCGCCCACATTCCGGCGCGTGCTCCGTAGAAGAGCGAGCTTCGTACATCGACTTGGCAGTTGCTGGCGCGGGCGTTCTGTTGCTGGCGACGGCATATTTCCGCTGGGGGCCTTCCGACCACACCTTGAAGGCGACTGAGCGGGATCTGCTTGAAGCGGCGTACTTCAGCTTCGTCACTTTCACCTCGCTTGGATACGGCGACCTGAGTCCCATTGGATTCGGGAGGTTCGTGGCTGTGCTTGGGGAGCCAGGCAACCTGGGGTGCCGATCTCCACAAGCGATTGGCCAAGGAACTCCAGAGCTCGAATATCTTGGCTCAGAAGTGCCTGGCCAAGCTAAGTGGGGAACGCCCCCTTCCCAAGCCAGCGCCGAAGACAAGGGACTTGCTAGCGGAGCTTCAGCGCGAATGTATGGTGGCGTTCCGCAACCGGCAGCATGGCTAGACGCTGCTGAGCATCTCCTCCAACAGCCACTCCTTGAACGCCTTCACCTTCCGCTGCCGCATGGCCTCCGGCGGATAGACAAGATAGAAGCTTGAAAAGGCCTTCAGCGCCTGCTTGAACGGCCGCACCAGGCGGCCGGCGGACAGGTCGTCGGCGACAAGCATGGTGCGCCCCAGGACCACACCTTCGCCTTGCACCGCCGCCTGCACGGCGAAGGTGTAGGAGTCGAAAGCGAGGCCGCCTCGGGCATTGACGCCTTTGACGCCGGCGCGCTCGAACCAGTCCGCCCAAGCGATGGGATAGCCGTCGCGGATGAGGGTGTGGTGGCGCAGGTCGGCGGGCTTGCGCAGGGCGTGCGGGCCTTTCAGCAGCCGGGGGCTGCACACGGGGAAGACCTCTTCGTCGGCCAGCCACTCGGCCGTGAGGCCGGGGTAGTTGCCGGCGCCATAGCGGATGGCGACGTCGATGCCGTCACCGTGAAAGCTGGCGAGGCGGCCGGTGGTGGAAACGCGCACGTCGATGTTCCCGTGAGCCTGGCGAAAGCGGTACAGGCGAGGCACCAGCCAGCGGCCGGCGAACCCGTCCGAGGTGCTGACGTTGAGCGTGCTGTCGGACAGGCGGGCCGTGGCGGCGGCGGTTGCCGCAGCGAGCTGGTCCAGCACATCGCGCACGGCCTTGGCGTAGGGCTCGCCCACTTCGGTGAGGCGCACGGAGCGCGTGCCGCGCTCGAAGAGCTGCACGTCAAGTTGCTGCTCGAGGTGCTTCACGGCGCGGCTGATGGCGCCCGGCGTGACGTGCAGCTCTTCGGCGGCCTTGGTGAAGCTCAGGTGCCGGGCCGCAGCGTCGAAGCAGGGCAAGGCGGTCAGCGGCGGGAGCTTCGCGGGTGTGTCCGGCATGGTTGAGTTTGGCTCACAACTAATTGACAAATCATCGTTTGCCGCCATCGGGTGGCGCGGCACAGAATGTCCTCCATTCGTGAGCAGATATCAAGGAATGCACATGCACAGCAGCCCAACCGGCACCCAGCCCGTCACTGTCGTGATCACCTGCGCCATCCAGCCCGACAAGCTGGAGCTGGCCCGGCGGGAGCTGCGGGCAGTGATCCGGCAGGTGATGGCGCTCGAGCCGGCCTGCCTCGGCATCCGCGTGCATGAGGACGCCAAGGCCCCGAACCGCTGGCTGATCGTGGAACAGTGGGCCAGCGAAGCGGCCTTCACCGGCCCGCACATGCAGCAGCCGCACATGCAAGCCTTCATGCAGACGGCGCAGACCTTCCTGGACGGCCAGGCCGATTTCGGCTTCTGGCACGAAACCCTGGCAACCTGAGGAGACGGCCATGCAACCCACAACCCTCGACTCCCGCTGCGGCAAGGTGCGGCTGCGCCTGAAATTGACCGGCGAAGGAGATCTCAACCGCGGCGCGCACCTCTGATCAAGGCCCAAGTTTTCGCGCGGCATGGCTCGTGCCTGGCTGCGGTGAGCGTGGCCAAGTACAACATGCGTCGAATCTCGAAGGGCCCGCCCTGCACGCGCCTTCGGCCTTTGCTGCCGCCCGAGCGTGGGCAGCGTTGTCGTCCCTCATATCGTTTCCGCCTAACGGCAAGACAGTTTCAGCGCGGCCGGGGCCGAGCAGCTTGGCAGGGATTGCACTTCGCGCGCTTGATAACTATTATCAAGTCATCTGTAGATCTCTAGGAGATGTTGCCAATGATCAGTGCTGAACTCGGAGCGCAGCTCGAAAGCTACGTCTCAAAACTGGTTGAAACGGGCCGCTACGGCTCGAAAAGTGAAGTCCTGCGAGAGGGCGTGCGTTTGGTCGAGGAACGCGAAAAGCGGCTGGCCGTGTTGGATGCCGCGCTTGAACGCGGCCTGGCAGACATTGACGCCGGGCGCACGCATGCGCTCGAGGACGTGGCCGCCGAACTCACTGAACGCTACAGTCGAACCACATGAAGGTTCGTCTTTCCGCTGAGGCCCGTCAAGACCTGGTGGCGATTGCCGACTACATCGCGCGCGACAATCCAGCCCGCGCGCTTTCCTTTGTCCAAGAGCTGACGGACAAATGCGCCAGCTTGGCCACCATGCCGCTGAGCTATCCAATCGTGCCGCGCTACGAGGCAAGGGGCCTTCGTCGGCGCGTGCATGGCAACTACCAGATTTTCTACCGCGTCACCGACGATCTGGTCCTCGTGGTGCGCGTGCTGCACGGCGCGCGGGACTATGAAGCGTTGTTGTAGGGAACGAATATGGCCGCAGAGATCTGTGCGGGCAAATCCGCGAGTGACATGGAACGCAAATAGTCTTTACTCTTCCGTCAACAGGTGCGGCGAATTTTTTCGTGTTGTTGCCTCGGCCAGTACCCGAATGCACTCACGATCCGCCAGGTGCTGCAGACCACCAAGATCAGCGTTTTCGACATCAAGTGAGATCTTGCGGGCTGCTGCGATCCGGGCAACCGGCACTGGCGTCAGCACAAGAAGTGACTTTAGACACTGTGGGCAATCCTGCCTTCCCACTAAATTTGCGCAGGGCCGCATTCCGGCCCTTTCGCAACCAACGGGGGAGGATCGCATGAAGAAGTCCACAGGCAAGCCGCGCCAGCAGCGCGCGCTTTCAAGACCGGCCATGGCCACGGCAGCAGCGGCAACGCTGCTGGTGCTGGCCGGCTGCCAGAACATGCCCGCGCTCGACATGCAGATGGGCAGCCAGTCGGCCAAGACCGTCGCCACGGGCAGCGCCGCGGGCTCGGCCACCGCCGGCGAAAGCAGCCAGCTCGAGCGCTGCGAATCGCCGCTCGGCACCGTCTCGCTGATCGAGAACGTGAATTCCGGCTGGTACACCATCCTCACCGGCGAATACCGCCTGCCGCCCACGGCCAACCTGCTGCGCCTTTTGGTGCAGCAGTCGAACTGCTTCGTGGTGGT
>NZ_JBFTPJ010000616.1:0-3676 GCF_056398445.1 Variovorax sp. 01T439_2 | reverse complement strand
GAATGGCTCAAGCTGCACCACGACGACACGGCTGCCGTTTTTGCCGGCCTGCCCGCGAGCTATCCCGTCGCCTTTGCCTTTGCCGCGAGCCGCACCGGCGCCTCGGTGCACGACGGCTGCCTGGCCTTTGCCTTTGGATGGGCCGAGAACATGGTGGCCGCGGCGGTCAAGGCCGTGCCGCTCGGCCAGAGCGCGGGCCAGCGCATCCTGGCGCGGCTCGCCAACGAGATTCCCGCCGCCGTCGAGCGCGCAATGCAGCTTGGCGACGACGAGCGCCAGGCCTTTGCGCCCCTCTTGGCCGTGCTGTCGGCACGGCATGAAACACAATACTCGCGCCTCTTTCGAAGCTGACCGAACCGGACAACGCCCATGACCTCCGCCCTGCACCACATTCCCCATCGCACCAAGAAACTGCCGCCGCTGCGCGTGGGCATCGGCGGCCCGGTCGGCTCGGGCAAGACCACGCTGCTCGAGATGCTCTGCAAGGCCATGCGCGACAAGTACGACCTCGTCGCCATCACCAACGACATCTACACCAAGGAAGACCAGCGCCTGCTCACCGTGGCCGGCGCGCTGCCGGCCGAGCGCATCATGGGCGTGGAGACCGGCGGCTGCCCGCACACCGCCATCCGCGAAGACGCGTCGATCAACCTCGAGGCCATCGACCGCATGCTCGAGGATTTTCCCGATGCCGACGTGGTGTTCGTCGAATCGGGCGGCGACAACCTCGCGGCCACCTTCAGCCCCGAGCTGTCGGACCTGACGATCTACGTGATCGACGTGGCGGCCGGCGAGAAGATTCCGCGCAAGGGCGGCCCCGGCATCACCAAGAGCGACCTGTTCGTCATCAACAAGACCGACCTCGCGCCCTACGTCGGCGCGAACCTCGACGTGATGGAGCAGGACACGCAGCGCATGCGCCGCCAGCGGCCCTACGTGATGACCAACCTCAAGACCCACACCGGCGTGGCCGAGGTGGTGGCGTTCATCGAGAAGCGCGGCATGCTGACCGCAGACTGAGGCACGCCCTCAGAGTTCGCTGCCGTCGCGCAGCTGCCGCGCCTTGTAGACCAGCCGCACGCCCCCGCGGCGCGCATCGCGCACGTGCTGCAGGTACACGTCGGCATCCTCGTGCGTCCACGCCGCGTAGGCACTGCCGGGATCGTTCGAGGCCAGCTCGGCGCCGAAGGCCGCGCGGCCCCATCGGAGCAGGTCGGCAAACGCGGCCGCGCCGCCGTCGGGCACCGCCGCTGCGGACGCGAGGTACTCGACGCGCCGCAGCTGCGAATCGGCAAAGAAGAAGGTCGGTTCGAACACCAGCCCCGCCATCGAGACCGGCGCCCCCCGCCAGCCGCCGACCAGGCCGCCCGCGAGCCGCTGCGGCCGCGGCACGCGCTCGATCGTGGGCATTGCGGCCTGCAGTTCGACGGCCGTCATGCCGAGCCGCACGCCGGGCGGCAGCGCCTGCGCATGCAGCGCCCCGGCAGCAAAGACTGCGGCGCTCGCGGCGAGTGCGCGAACGAGCAGACCGAAAAAGAGCGGGGGAACGGGGGATCGCAGCTTCGACATCGGAACAGGAAAGAATCAATTTGCGGCCAGCACAGGCAGCGAGCAAGCCGCAAGTATCGTGCGAGCGAAGGCCCGGCACTCAGCCTCCCGCCGACGCCGCCCGCCCGGGCAGCGGCAGCCGCAGCGTCAAGCCCAGCGCGCCGCCCGCGTCCGGCGCCGCATAGATGCGCCCGCCGTGGCGGCTCGCGATGCGCTCGCACACGCGCGCACCGGCATGGCCGACGACCTGCGTCGCCTCGAGAAAACGCGCCAGCGGCGGGCTCGCATCGGAGGCATCGAGATCCCTCCAGTGGATGACGGCCTGGCCGCGTTCCACCCGCGCCGAGACCTGCAGCGTGGCGCCGGGGGACATGACCTTTGCCGCATAACGCGCGACCTTCGAAAGCAGTTCCTCGAGCTCGGCCTCGATGCCGAAGACGGGCACCACCTCGTGCGGAACCCGGATGTCGAAGCGGATCGGCCAGCCGGACGCGCCTTCGGAATCTTCAAAACTCCGCAGCGACGCGACAAGCGGCCGCAGGTCCTGCATGCGGCTCTCGCGCATCTTCTGCTCGGCCTCGTGGCGGGCCTCGGCGGCCATTTCGCGCGCTTGCGAGCCGGCCTTGAGGTTGGCAACGAACAGGGAGGCGATGAAGGCCAGCACTGCGGCGAGGCCGAGTGCAACGACGATGGCAATGGCCAGGCCCAGGTTGCTTGAATACATGGCTCGTGCGCCTTCAGCGCCCCTGCGGCGGCCGGAACTCCAGCGCACCACCGGGACCGCGTTCGCAAGTCCCGGTCAAGCTGTCGGCGCGAGGACCCGGAAGCACCGGACGCGCGCCTTCGGCCTGGCCGTCGCACACGTCCCATGCGGCCATGGGCGGCCCTGGCGGTGCTTCGCCGCGAAAACCCGCGTGCCAGCCGGGCAGCGGACCATGGGGCGGCGGCGGGGGAAGCATGATGCAGCCGGACAAGCCGGCCGCGGCGAGCAGGCCCGCCAGGTAGTGGTGGATTCTGGTCATTCGAACCTCATGAACAAGTTCACGGGCACATGCGGCGGGGCTGTGCATTGCAAGGCCCCGCCGCACATCGCCTGTCGTCAGAACGCGTGCCGGATGCCGAAGTCGTAGCCCGTGGACGAGCGCGGCAGGCCCGTGTAGCTGACGCCGGCGCTGCCGTAGCCCGTGGTGCTCGCGGCGCTCAGGCTGCCGGTGTAGGCCGCATCGTTGCGGTTGTTCACGCGGGCCACGGTCGCGTACAGGGCCGTGCGCTTCGAGAGGTTGTGCACATAGCCGATGGCCAGCTTCTGCGCGCGCGGATCCTCGCCCGTGATGCCCGCGGCGCCTTCGTCGTAGCGCACGGTCGAGTACGACGCGCGGATCACGCCCGCCCCCACCGGCATGCTCGCGCCGATCAGGTAGCCGTTGTAGCTGTCGTGGCTGTTGCCGACGGCCAGGTCGAACTTGTTCTTCACGTTCGACAGCTCGCCGAACAGCTTGACCGGGCCGAAGTCGTACGACGCGCCGAGGTTGATGGTCTGCACCTTGCGGGTCAGCGAGGTGGTGTCCACCGCGACGTTCTCGCCCACGGCCAGTGCCACGTCGAGCGGCCCGTTCGCATAGCCGAAGCGCCCGCCCGCGTAGCGGCCCGCGCTGCTGCTGGTGGCGGCCGTGAGGTCGGTGGCGCTGGTCCGGGTGTTCTCGTTCAGGCTGTACTGCAGCTGGCCGTAGAAGCCACCGAGGTTGGGCGGCAGGAAGTAGCCGACCATGTTGCTCGCACGCACGTAGTTGGTGTTGTTCAGGCCGGTGCTGCCGCTCACGGTGTTGATCACGCTGGCGCCCGAGCCGTTGGTGCCGAACGGATCGAAGACCGTGTCGTTCCAGAAGGTGGCGGTGTAGTCGCGGCCCAGCCGCAGTTCGCCGAAGCCGCCCGACAGGCTCACGGTGGAGCGGCGGTTGAAGGTGGAGATGCCGGTGGCGCCGTCATCGTTGGTGATCGGCGCTTCGAGCCAGAAGCTGGCGGCCAGCCCGCCGCCCAGGTCTTCCGTGCCACGGAAGCCGATGCGGCTGGAGTTGTAGCCGGAGTTGGCGAGGCTCCACTTGCTCTGTTTGGAGCTCAAGCCTGTGGC
>NZ_JBFTPJ010000615.1:0-3687 GCF_056398445.1 Variovorax sp. 01T439_2 | reverse complement strand
GCCGAACGAAGGGCCGCCGCTCACGCCGAGCGTGGGGCGCTGGCCGCCGGCAACCTCGGCCTCGATGGCGCGCTCGCGCTCCAGGTTTGCGACGGCCTGCCGCAGGTCGGTGTTGTGCGCGAGGGCCTGCGTGACGAGCCGGTCCAGCAGCGGGTCGTGGTACAGCCGCCACCAGTGCGCGGGCAGCGGGGCGGCGTTGGCGGGCACCTCGGCGAACGGGCGTGCGGCGCCGGGCTGGCTGGCCAGCGCCTCGGGCGGCTGGCGGTAGTCGGGGCCGACGGCCGCGCAAGCCGCGAGCCCCGCCGCAACCGCGAGCGAAGCCATGCGAAGTGCAAGACGGGGCATGGCGTTCATCCCTTCTTCGGCTCGGCGGCCGGTGCACCGGCGTTGCGCGCCGGCGGATGCTCGAGCACCTGCACGGTCACGGTCTGGCCGGCCACGAGCCGTGCGCCCTGCGGCAGCGGATCGAGCCTGATGCGCACCGGAATGCGCTGCGCGAGCCGCACCCAGTTGAAGGTCGGGTTCACGCTGGGCAGCAGGTTGGCGCTGGTCGAGCGGTCATGGTCGGCAATGCCGGCAGCCACGCTGTCGACCGCGCCTTCGAGCACCGCGCCGCCGCCCATTGGCGTCACGCGCACGCGGTCGCCCAGGTGGATGCGCGGCAGCTTGGTTTCCTCGAAGTAGCCCTCGACGAAGAACGAATGCGCATCGACCAGCGCCAGCACCGGCCGCCCGGCCGATGCATAGCTGCCGGTGCGCAGGTCGAGGTTGGTCACCAGGCCGTTGACCGGCGCGCGCACCTCGGCGCGCTGCAGGTTGAGGCGCGCCGCGTCGAGCACCACCTCGGCCTGCGCGACGGCGGCGCGCGCCTGCTCCGCGCGGGCGCGGGTCTGTTCACGGGCCTCCTGCGACACCAGCGCGTCCAGCCCCGTGTTGCGCGCGTTCTCGCGCTGCGCCTGCGCGCTGGCGGCACGCTGCGCCGCCAGCGCGGCCTGGGCCTGGCGCACGGCAAGGTCGTAGCGCGCGCGGTCCACCTCGAACAGCAGTGCCCCGGCCTGCACGGCCTGGTTGTCCCGCACAGGCACCGCAGTGACCAGGCCGGAAACGTCCGGCGCGATCTGGACCACGTTGGCGCGCACGCGGCCGTCGCGCGTCCAGGGGGCGAGCTCGTAGTGGTCCCAGAGCTGCAAGCCGGCCCATGCGGCGGCCGCCACCACGGCCGCGGTGAGAAGAATGCGCCCGAGGCGCATCGGCCAGGAGCTGTCGGTGGAAAGAGGGGCTTTCATCTGGATCTCGTCATTGAAGGAAGGACGCCGCACGGCTGAGGCCGTAGAGCAGCAGCAGATAAAGCGCCATGTCGAACAGCGCGGGGTGCCACACCCAGCGGTAGAGGCCGGCCAGGGCCAGCAGATGGCGCACGCCCCAGAGGGCGGCCAGCGCAATGCCGGCCAGCACCAGCAGCCATGGCAGGTAGAGGCCGTAGAAACTTGCTTCGCCAATCATCTGGAGGCTCCTTGTCCGGCCGCGGCGAGGCGCGGCGGTGCATCGGGAAAGAGATTGCGGCGCAGGCCCACCAACGCGGTCACTGCGCTGCGCGATGCGGATGACGGCGCATGCTGCGCGCCAAGCACGGCCGACAGCGCCTCGTCGATCTGCGGCAGCAGGCTGGCGGGGCGCGCTTGCATGCGGCCCCTGCCGCGCTGGCGGAAGAACTGCGAGATGCCGCCCAGGAGCGCCGCGGCCGAGGCCGGCGGCAGCTGCGTGCGCACCCGCTGCAGCACGTCGATGTCGGCGCCGGTGCGCAGGTCGCGCAGCGCGTCGTTGGCGGCCACGCCCTCGATGCTGCCGCCGGCCTGCGCGATGCGCGGTGCGAGCAGGCCGATGCGGTCGAGCATGCGCACGGCGTAGGCGTCGCCCTGCGCGCCCTGGCGCTGCGAGGCGCCGGCCATCTCGCCGAGCTCGCGCCAGGTGGCGCGCTGGATGCGCCGCGCGCTCCAGTCAGCGCCCACGGAGCGCACCAGCCGCGTGACGCGCGCGGCAACCACCACGCCGATGACCTGGCCGAGCATGCTGTTGATGAAGCTCACCAGGTCGGCATTGGCGGTGTCGTGCATGGCCAGCGTGCCGGCCACGCCGAACAGCAGCGCCATGGCCGCCATGAAATGCGCCGGCCGCGCCATATAGACGCCCAGCAGCAGGAAGGCCGGCGCACACACCACCACCAGCATGCCGAAGTCCTGCACCAGCGGCATCAGCACCAGCACATAGAGCGCGGAGACAGGAATCGACCACAGCGTGTACTTCAGGAAGCCGTGGATCGCGGGCACCGGGTCGTCCATGGTCGCGAAGAAGCAGCAGAAGACCGCGGCCATCATGGTGGCGGCCGAGCCCATGGGCCAGCCCGTCACGATCCAGAAGGCGCCGCACAGGCAGATGGCGAGCACCGCGGCCAGCGCCGACAGCAGCGCCATGCCGTAGTCGCGGTGCAGCACGCGGCTGCCGAGCGCGGCCGTGCGGCGCGGCGCAAGCGCGCCCTGGAGGCCCTCGTCGATGTCCATGCGCAGCCGCGCGCAGGCACGCCATCCCTCGACCAGTTCCTCGAGCCGGCCCGCGAGCCCGATGCGCAGGGCGCGGCTCCAGGGACTGTGCTGCGGCGTCGCGCCCAGCGCCTGGATCGAGCGGCGCAGCAGCTGCAGCGACTGCGCGCGCGCTGCATCGTCTTCCTGCAGCCATTGCGCGGCCTGCGCGAGCACCGCGGCGACGTCCGGCGCCAGCGCGCCGTCGGCCTGTTCCAGCGCCAGCAGCCGGTCCTCCACGGCCGACAGCGCGGGCGTGAGCGCGGCCACGCGGTCCTGCATGGCGCGGATCGCGCCGGCGGTCCAGCGCAGGTGCGTGGTGTCGAACGGCACGTGGGTGGACAGCAGCCGCAGCTGGGTGATGTCGCCGGCCAGGCGGCGGCGGTCGGCCGCGAGCGTTTGCGGATCGGCATCGGCGCGGCGTCCGGCGGGCTGCAGCAGGTCGCCGAGCCACTGGCGCGCGTCCTGCAGCGTGCGGTCGAGCAGGCCCAGCACGGTCGGCGCCAGGCCCGTGGGCCACGCAATGCTGTGGACCAGCGTGGCGCACAGGATGCCCAGGCCGATTTCCTCCACCCGCGCCACCGCGGTGTCGAACAGCGCGAGCGGCGTCTGCACCGAAGGAAAGCCGATCAGCGCGGCGGTGTAGCCCGCCAGCATGAAGACGTAGGAACGCGGCGTGCGGTCGAACAGCGAAATGCACAGGCACAGGCCCACCCACAGCGCGAGCACCAGCGTGAGCAGCTCCGGCGCGTTCGACAAGGCAGGCACCAGCAGCACCGTGGCCACGCAGCCGATCAAGGTGCCGCAGAAGCGGTAGAGCGCCTTGGAGCGCACCGCGCCGGCCAGCGGATGGGCCACCACGTAGGTGGTCATCAAGGCCCAGAACGGACGCGGCAGGCCGGCGCGGCTGGCCAGGTACATGGCCAGCATCGCGGCGGCAAAGCTCTTGGCAGAAAAGAGAAGCTCCGCGCGGCTGAAGCGCGGCAGCTGGAAGGCGGCCATCTACCTGCGCCCTTCCTGCGGCGCCGGCGCGGCGCGGCCGAGCCGCTCTCCGAGCACCGCGAACACGCGCAGGCAGGCGGCAATGTCCTCGTCGGCCACGCCTTCGAAC
>NZ_JBFTPJ010000614.1:0-3690 GCF_056398445.1 Variovorax sp. 01T439_2 | reverse complement strand
GTTGGCAGCCGTTACGCTGGCGGTGGAGGAGGCGTTGGGCACCTGGTGACGCGGCGCTATCTACGGTAGCTCTGCCGAGCGATGGACACGCCAGAGCTTGCGCGGGGGCATTCATCACAGAAGACCTGCCCTGACGATTCTTCGTCATCGCATACTCTGGCGAAACTCCGCATCTCATTCATCCAAGATAAGCACAATGCCGAATGCAAGAAAAGTCGTAAATCTGGGAATCGCCACTCCGGCGTACAACAACACGGTGCTGATGAGCTACGCGAACACGCTTTTCGGCATTCAGGCGCAGGCGATGAACGCGGGGATCGGGTGCCGGCTGCTGTGGTCGTCGAGTTCGAGCGTCGTCGCGGTCGCCCGCAATCTGCTTGTTGACGAGTTCCTGCGCGATGACAGGCTCTCGCACTTGTTGTTCATCGATGCGGACATGGCGTTTCCTCCAGAGGATCTGATGCGCATGCTGGCGGCCAGCGAGTCGCTGGGGCCGTACGACATTGTTGCTGCCATCAGTCCACGCAAGCGCTTGAACTGGGAGCGCGTGATGGCGGCGGCACGCATGCAGCCTCAATTGACTGGCCAGGATCTGGCCACGCTGGCGGGATCGTTCGAAGGCATGTTCAAGCCCGTATCGGGGCGCATGGAAGAGGTGTTCGAAGATCGGCCCGTGGAAGTCGAGGCCATCGGGACCGGCGTCATGCTGATGGGGCGTCCCATCCTCGAACGCCTCATCGCACACGGTGCCCGGCAGGTTCGAATGGGGTCCCAGCAAGTCGAACTGCACCTGTTCTTTGAAGACACCGTGGTCGACGGTTTTCATGTTTCGGAGGACATCTCCTTTTGCCACAAGGTGCGCCAGGTGGGTGGACGCATTTGGGGCGTGCCGTGGTTTCGGATGACGCACGGCGGCAATTACGACCACATCGGGGATATCGGGGCCATCTCGCGGGCCCACATGATGCTGTAGCCACGCCGTGCCATCATGCCGGAACAACGAGGGGCATCGGTGGCTCGCATCGCGTGTAGCGCTCCCACATCATTCGATACGCGTCTTCGATGCCGCATCGATACCGGTCGATATCAAACAATGGTGCATCCGTCCTTGCCAGGCGCAGATGCCCTCTTTGACGCAGGAGTTCACCGGGTTCGCTGGCCAACTCGATGGCCCTTGTCACATACGCGTCGAGAGTGGGCATCACCATTTCCGGCAACCCGACGGCATGGAGCAGGCTGGCGGCAACACGGCTGGCAAATGTTGTTCCGAGGCAGGTGAGCAAGGGCAGGCCCGCCCAGAGAGCATCGCTTCCAGTCGTATGGGCATTGCATGGGAACGTGTCCAGGAACAGATCCGCCAGCGCATGCCGACAGAGATGCTCGCCCAAGGACTGGCGCGGCGCGAAGACCAGCCGTGCGGGTTCAATGCCGTTCTTCACGGCCTCTTCCTGCAATCTGGGCCCGACTCGGCTGTCGGTTTCGTACAGCCAGAGCACGCTGTGGGGGACCGCACGCAGGATTCGCATCCACGTGGCGAAAACCGTCGGAGTGATCTTGTAGGTATTGTTGAAGCAACAGAAGACGAACCCGCTCGCGGGAAGGCCGGCTGCCATCCTGGCGCTCGCCCTGTCAGTGCGCATCGGTGCGATCAATCGCAAGCCGGGAGCGTTCGGTTGATAGCAGTGGGGCAGGGTGACGATCTGCTCGGTGTAGAAGGGCGCATGTTCCGGCGGCGTCACGACCGCATCGCCCACGATGTAGTCGATGAATGTGGACCCCATGCTGGCGGGATAGCCCAGATAGTTGACTTGCACCGGGGCGGCACGACCGGCGAAGATCCGCGGACGGCAGTTCTGTGTGTAGCCTTTCAGATCGATCGCGATGTCGATCTCCAGTCTGCGGGACAAGGCGCAGATCGCGCTGTCCGACGCCTCGGAGACGTCGAAGAAGTGGTCCACTGATCGGGACAGGCGCTCCGTCATGTCGTCGGAAATCGACGGCCCGAAAGAAAAGAGGAACACCTCGAATTTCGCGGGATCATGCTTTTCAAGAAGCTCGGCGATCAGCAGCGTGGTCGCATGCGCGTGGAAGTCCGCAGAAAAATAGCCCAGGCGGATCCTCTCGCGACTGGTGCGCTCGGGCAGCGGCAACGGCTCGGCATCCGGGACAAAGTCCGCGATGAACGTCGCGCCCGCCTGGCGGATCACGTCGAGGTCGTCGCACCCGACCGCCATGACAAACGGCGTGGCGGCCGACTCGCCCCGCCTCACGGCCTCGCACAGACGGGCCTTGACCTGGTCGAAGTCGCGCCAGCGCAGCGTCTGGGCCATGCCAAGGAAATGGTCTCCTGCTGCGTAAGCCGGTACAGGATCGGATTTCAGGGCGCGTTCGAGATGAAGGAACGCTTCTTCATGTCGGCTTCCCCCGACGAGTGCGCGCGCGGCGAGGAAGTGGTCTTCACCGCGAGTGCTCGACGACGGTCTGCCGAGATCGATCACGCGCTCGAACGCTTGCGCAGCCTGCAGGGAGTTTCCCATTCCCAGGAGTACGTGGCCGTGGGCTCTCCAGGCATCCGCGGACGATGGATCGCGAGCGATTGAATCGTTGCTTTCGGCCAAGGCTTCCTGATGGCGCTGCAGGCCGCACAACGCGTAGATGCGCCTGAACCGGGCATCAAGGTCATCGCTCGATCTTGTCAGCACGGCATCGAAATCGATCAGCGCTTCGGCGTGCCGCCCTTTCTCGAGCAACGCCACGCCTCTGTTGTAATGCGCGTCGTTCGAAGTCGGACACATTGCCAATGCTCGGTCATAGCATTGCATTGCCCGCTCAAACTGGCCCAGCCGTTTCAACGCATTCGCGAGATTCGTCAGAACATCATGCGCGTCGGGCTCCAGGGCCAGTGCCGCTTGATAGGCTTGGATCGCTTCTTCATAGCGCTTGAGCCCGTGCAAGGCGCTGCCGCGGGTTGCATGCGTATTCGAAATGCGCGGCTCGATGGCGATGGCGAGATCAGCGAAGCGCAAGGCGTCGTCGAAGCGGCTTCGCTGGATGCCCAGGATACCAAGCATCGCAAAGCTCGGATGATGGCGCGGAGCACGGCTCAAGATTTTCTGATAGCCGGCCTCCGCTTGATCCCAAAGGCCGTCTTGGTGAATTCGCAATATCGCGTTGAAATCGTGATCGATCTCGATGGTCGTGCTCTCCATCAACTTTGCAGCCTTTCAACTCCAGGGCGACTTGAATCTATTCGCGCCCGCCTATGGCATAGGGGCGCGACAGTGCATCGGCGAATTTCCCACGGAATTCGTAGTTTCCCGTGTGCCCCAACTGCACGGTCGTATCAACAAATACCTTTCCGCCAATAGCACGCCAGCGATGACAGAACGCGTAGTCTTCCGACAGGTAGCGTTGAGTCGATTCGTCCACCATCACATCGAAGAAGCGGTAGCACAATGCCGCACGCTGAGGGGACCAGAATCCATCGGGTACGTAGCGCAGGTGCGGATAGTGCTGCACTAGTGCTTCGAAGACGGAGCGCTTGATGACCATGAAGCCAGTCGGCGCTTCGGCTACCTCCATCACGCCGTTGTCGTCGGGAATGCCTGACAAGCCGGCTCCTGAATTGACGGGAAACCTGGTGCTCAGGCGCTCGAAGTCGGCGCGCTCGATTTTTGTGGTGCCTGGTGG
>NZ_JBFTPJ010000613.1:0-3693 GCF_056398445.1 Variovorax sp. 01T439_2 | reverse complement strand
CAAGAAACTTGGGCCCGGTGATTGATTATAGGGGGTGGCGCCGCGCCTTCCTGCGCGCTTTCGTATAGACCTTATTCGCCAGCCGGTCTGCCCGGCCGGGCCGTATTGGCGAAGCGCGCCCCGCAGCAGTACCATTTGACGCAGATCAGTGCCGCGCGGCGGGCGCGCTCGACAATGCCGCTGGCGCAGCACCTCTTGCGCCCCGTTCATTTCTTCTTCTGGAGACCGTTCCCATGCTTCGCCGCCGCCTCGCCGCCACCGCCGTTCTGGCGCTCGCTTCTCTCGCCGCTTCCTCCGCCTTCGCTGCCGACTGCAGCGTGGAGATCGAAGGCAACGACGCCATGCAGTTCAACAAGCCCGCCATCGAGGTGAGCAAGAGCTGCAAGGAATTCACCGTCAAGCTCAAACACGCCGGCAAGCTGCCGAAGCAGGCCATGGGCCACAACTGGGTGCTTGCCAAGACGGCCGACGTGCAGGCGGTCGCCGCCGACGGCGTTGCTGCCGGCCTGCCGCAAGATTATGTGAAGGCCGGCGACGCGCGCGTCGTGGCGCACACCAAGGTCGTCGGCGGCGGCGAAAGCGACAGCGTGAGCTTTCCGGTCGCCAAGCTGGGCGCGGCCGACAGCTACACCTTCTTCTGCTCCTTCCCGGGCCATTCGTCGATCATGAAGGGCACGCTGAAACTCGTGAAGTAAAAGAAGGGCGCGGGCAACCCCGCCGCCGCGTCGGGACGCCCCGGCTTCCTACAATGCCGGGATGTCTCTTTTCGGCTCGTACGACGCCACTGCCGGCGCACCCCCATCCCCAGCGGCCGATTCGCCCCTGCTCGCCAACCTCAACCCCGAGCAGCGTGCCGCGGTCACCTTGCCTGCGGGCAATGCGCTGATCCTTGCCGGCGCCGGTTCGGGCAAGACGCGGGTGCTGACCACCCGCATCGCCTGGCTGCTGCAGACCGGCCAGGTCTCCCCCGGCGGCATCCTGGCCGTGACCTTCACCAACAAGGCCGCCAAGGAAATGATGACGCGGCTCACGGCAATGCTGCCCGTCAACGTGCGCGGCATGTGGATCGGCACCTTCCACGGCCTGTGCAACCGCTTTTTGCGCGCGCACTGGAAGCTGGCCAACCTGCCGTCCACCTTCCAGATCCTCGACACGCAGGACCAGCTCTCGGCCATCAAGCGGCTCATGAAGCAGTTCAACGTCGACGACGAGCGCTTTCCGGCCAAGCAGACCCAGTGGTTCATTGCCGGCGCCAAGGAAGACGGCCTGCGCCCGAAGGACGTGGAGATCCGCACGGAAGACGACCGCAAGAAGGTCGAGCTCTACCAGCTCTACGAAGAGCAGTGCCAGCGCGAAGGCGTGGTCGACTTCGGCGAGCTCATGCTGCGCAGCTACGAACTGCTGCGCGACAACGACCCAGTGCGCGAGCACTACCAGCGGCGCTTCCGCCACATCCTGATCGACGAGTTCCAGGACACCAACCGCCTGCAGTACGCATGGATCAAGATGCTCTCGGGCAGCACCGCGGCCGGAGGCCAGTTCGTGCCGGGCGAGAACAACAGCGTGATTGCCGTGGGCGACGACGACCAGAGCATCTACGCCTTTCGCGGCGCGCGCGTGGGCAACATGGCCGACTTCGTGCGCGAGTTCGATGTGCGCCACCAGATCAAGCTGGAGCAGAACTACCGCAGCTACAGCAACATCCTTGACTCGGCCAACGAGCTCATCAGCCACAACAAGAAGCGCCTGGGCAAGAACCTGCGCACCGACCAGGGCCCCGGCGAGCCGGTGCGCGTGTACGAGTCGCCCACCGACCTGGCCGAGGCGCAGTGGATGGTCGAGGAAATGCGCCAGCTCGTGCGCGACGGCTTCGACCGCAAGGAAATGGCCGTGCTCTACCGCAGCAATGCGCAGAGCCGGGTGATCGAGACGGCGCTCTTCAACGCCTCGGTGCCGTACCGCGTGTACGGCGGCCTGCGCTTCTTCGAGCGCGCCGAAATCAAGCACGCGCTGGCCTACCTGCGCCTGCTCGAGAACAAGGACGACGACACCAGCTTCCTGCGCGTGGTCAACTTTCCGCCGCGCGGCATCGGTGCGCGCACGCTCGAGCAGTTGCAGGACGCGGCGCGCACGGCCGGCCGCTCGCTGCACGACGCGGTGCATGCCGTCGGTGGCAAGGCGGGCTCGAACCTCACGGCCTTCGTCGCCAAGATCGACGTGCTGCGCGAGCAGACGCAGGGCGCGAGCCTGCGCGAGATCATCGAGCTGGTGCTCGACCACAGCGGCCTCGTCGAACACTACAAGGCCGACCGCGAAGGCGCCGACCGCATCGAGAATCTGGAAGAACTGGTGAACGCGGCCGAGAGTTTCGTCACGCAGGAAGGCTTCGGCCGCGATGCGGTGGCGCTGCCCATCGACGAGCTGCGCCAGTCGCCCGCGAGCCAGGGCCTGGACCCGAACCGGCCCGTCATCGACGAGCCGCTCGCGCCCGATGCCGAAACCGGCGAAACGCTGAGCCCGCTGGCCGCGTTCCTCACGCATGCGGCGCTCGAATCGGGCGACAACCAGGCGCAGGCCGGGCAGGACGCGGTGCAGCTCATGACCGTGCACGCCGCCAAGGGCCTGGAGTTCGACTGCGTGTTCATCACCGGCATGGAAGAGGGCCTGTTCCCGCACGAGAACTCCATGAGCGACTTCGAGAGCCTCGAGGAAGAGCGCCGCCTGATGTACGTGGCGATCACGCGCGCACGCAAGCGCCTGTACCTGAGCCATTCGCAGACGCGCATGCTGCACGGCCAGACGCGCTACAACGTGAAGAGCCGCTTCTTCGAAGAGTTGCCTGAAGGCGCGCTCAAGTGGCTCACGCCGAAGAACCAGGCCTTCACGCCCTCGGCCTTCGGCTATGGCGGCGGCTATGCGAGCACGCGCGGCGGTGGCGGCAGTTACAGCAGCGGTGGCGGCTACGGCGGCAGCAAGGACACTTTCGCGAGCCCGCCGGTGCCGCCGCAGAAGGCCGCGCCCTCGCACGGCCTGCGCTCGGGCATGCAGGTGTTCCACAACAAGTTCGGCGAAGGCACGGTGCTGTCGCTCGAAGGCAGCGGCGACGACGCGCGCGCGCAGGTCAAGTTTGCGCGCCATGGCGTGAAGTGGCTTGCGCTGTCGGTGGCCAAGCTCACGCCGGTGTGAATGCGCGCTGCTATTAAACAAATAGCTGAGGCTGCAGTAACCACGGGCTTTTTGAGCGTTTTTTAGTCGGGCAACCGCCGTACACTCCATGCTCGCCAAAAACGGGGGAGTTGAGGATGTGGTTCCTTGGCATGATCGCCGGCCTTTTCATCGGGGCCCTGGCCGAATCGGTTCCGGCCGCGCTGATCTTGGCGGTGGTCGGCGCGTTCGCGCTGCCGAAGATCATCGGCAAGAAAACCGCCGCCGGACCCGCGCGCAGCGAGGCTGAGAGCGCACAACCTTCCAGCGGTGCGGCCGCGCCACTCGCAGGCAGCACGTCGACACTGCAGCAGCGCGTGGCCGAACTCGAGCAGCGCGTGAGCTTGCTCGAACTGCGGCTGGCGCAGAGCGCGGGTGCCGCGGTGGCCGCGCCGGCCATCGATCCGGCGATCGAGGCCGCGCCGCCCGTGCCGCTTGCCGTGCGGCCCGCGGCAGTGCCCGATGCGGATGTTGCCGCGGTGCATGTTC
>NZ_JBFTPJ010000612.1:0-3700 GCF_056398445.1 Variovorax sp. 01T439_2 | reverse complement strand
CTCCACGCCGGGGTAGCGCCTTTTCATGGCCGGGCTCATGTAGGTGCCCAGGCCCGCCTTGGCCGGCAGCGCATTGGGCGTGAACATCGGCACGCGCGTCATGCTTTCGACGCCGCCTGCGATCACCGCGTCCATGGCGCCCGACATCACGGCCTGCGCCGCAAAGTGCAGCGCCTGCTGCGACGAGCCGCACTGCCGGTCGACCGAGGTGCCCGGCACCGACTCGGGCAGCCTCGAGGCCAGCACCGCGTTGCGCGCGACGTTGGTCGCCTGCTCGCCCACCTGGCTCACGCAGCCGAGGATCACGTCTTCCACCGCGGCCGGGTCGATGCCGCTCCTTGCCACCAGTGCGTCGATCACCTGCGCCGCCAGGTCGGCCGGATGCCAGCCCGCGAGCTTGCCGCCGCGCCGCCCGCCGGCCGTGCGCGCGGCGGCCACGATGTATGCCTCTGCCATGGTCATGTCCCTCCAGAAAAGAAAACAGCGTGAACCGCGCGGCGCCCGACGCAAAAAAGCCGCCCGTCACGGCGGCGGCGTTGGGTGCTTGGAAGGTCCATGGCATCGAGGGTCGATGCCGGGGCGGCTCAGGTCAAGCCGGGGACAACCCGAGCGGCAGCAGTCGCCAAGGCGACCGGCGCCGCGTCGGCAGCGGCATGGCCGCGGGCTGCGCGTCCGACACCGTGATGCACGAGGCTTCGAGCGCCGACACCAGCACGCGCCGGTGCTCGCTGCCTTCGAAGCGCTCGCCCGGCGCGAGCACGATGTCGCGCGGATCGCGGTCGAGCGTCACCCAGACCGAGCCGCTGCGGCATTCGATGCCCACGCCGGCGCCATCGGGCACCGAGAAGATGGATCGGGTCGGCAGGCTGACCTGGAAGCGGGAAGAAGAAAGAGGCTGGGTGCTCATGGCAAGCTCCATTGCATTCGTGATACGAATGAATATAGTGAACCGGCCTTCCTCTTGCACACGGTAATTCGGAACTCGTTGCATGCTTCCAGAGAATGCGAAAGCCCTCGGCACCGCCTCCGGCGAGCTACCGCCGCTCGAACTGCTGCGCAGCTTCGAGGCCGCGGCGCGCCGGCTGAGCTTCACGCTCGCGGCCGGCGAGCTGCACCTGACCCAGTCGGCCGTGAGCCGCCAGATCCAGCAGCTCGAAGCCAGCCTGGGCGTGCTGCTGTTCGAGCGCCGGCACCGCGCGCTGGCGCTCACCGAAGCCGGCGGCGTGATGCAGCGGGCCGTGACCGACAGCCTGGAGCGGCTGCGCGACGCCACCGCGCGGGTGCGTGCCAGTTCCGCGCCGCGCCAGGTGGCGATCACCACCACGCCGGGTTTTGCGTCGCTCTGGCTCATTCCGAAGCTCGCGCGCTTCACCGGCAGCCATCCGCAGCTCGACGTGCGCGTGTCCGCCACGCTCGACGTGCTCGACCTGGAAAGCAGCCGGCTCGACCTGGCGGTGCGCTTCATGCCGATCGGCCGCGGCATCGGCCCGGCGCTATTCGAGGAATCGGTGATCCCGCTGTGTTCGCCGCAGCTTGCCGCCTCGCTGCGCACGCCGGCGGACTTTTCGAAGCTCACCCTGCTCACCGTCGAATACCCGGACCACAGCGAAGCGCCCACCGCCGATTGGGAACCCTGGCTCAAGGTGATGGGGCTCGACGACCTGCGCATGAAGAGCACGCTGCGCTTCACCCAGTACGCCGATGCGGTGGCCGCCGCCGTGGCCGGGCAGGGCGTGGTGATCGGCCGGCTGCCGCTGCTGCGCGAACTGGTGCAGGACGGCCGCCTGGTCGCGCCGCTCGGCGAAGGTGCGGCCTCGCACCGCGGCTACTTCATCGAGGCCTCGCGGCGCGCCGCCGGCAACCGTGATGCGCAGGAGTTCGCAGAGTGGCTGCGCGACGAAGCCGAGGCGGCGCAGCGGAGCTGAGGGATTCGAGACAAGTGCCTCGCAGCGCGAGGCGTGGGCTTTGCGCCACAGCCGCAGGTGCGGCGCTTGCACACAGCGCGCGTGCTCGCCAGAATCCGCCCTTCGTTTTTCAGCAACAGTTTTTCATCCGCGCCTGGCGACGACCAACCTCCCGGGCGGCAACACATTCAATGAACCGTTTCCTGAACACCTGACCCGCACACCGACCGCCCCGGCCGGATGTGCATCCACGCATCCGCCGAGGCCCATCGACAAAGGCCCCCGCGCAGCCATTCGCCGGGGCTTTCCTGTTTCTGGAGTGTGCGCACATGAGTGCTCAACGAAAGGCCCGCGACGACGACAAGCGTCTGGGCCGGTTCTATTTTTCGGTGCCGAATGCGGCACCTCGCAACCCCGTGGTGGCCGCGATCGCGCGCGGCGAATCCAATCAGAAGGCGGGCCGCCACCTGCGCACGCACCGTGCGGAACGGCGTGCGCAGAAGGTCGCGTTGCAGAAGGCTGCGCGCAGCCTTGGGCGGGAGGGCTGACGATGCGCGAAGACATGGACAAGGTCATCGTCGAACGCCCACGGCGCGGCGGTGGCGTGCAGGGCGACGGGCGCGTGTTTCGAAACAGCAGGGAGCGCGGCTCGCACCTGGGCATGAAGCGTGGCTACGACCACCCGAAGGGGCTCAACGAGAACCTCCAGCCGCTCAGRCGCTGGCTGCACAAGCAGGTGCACCGGCCGTGGGACAAGGTGTGGAGCGAGCTCTGCCAGGGCATCGACCGGCGCAGCACGGTGCAGGCGCACATCTTCCTGCACATCGACGACTTCGTCGTGCGCGATGCGGTGATGCACGGCGGCGAGGTCCTGGTGCGTTCGCGGTGGTGGGCGGGCAGCGACCGCGTGCCGCTGCGCGAGGCGCCCCACGTCGAACTCTTCGTGCATCCGGACACCGGCATTCTGTTGCCCAATCGGCATCGGCGCGGCTCGGCGCAGCGCCGCAAGGCCGAACGCGAGGCGAAGGTGGCGGCGGCGGCGCAAGGAGTGGTGAAGCCCTACGCGCCCTGCCATGTGATCGACGCCGTCACGCAGTGGCATCGCATCGATGGCTGCTGGTGGGAGGTGACGCTCGCGCGCGTGCCCGAGGTGCGCCGGCTGGAGCCTGCGCCGCGCTGCTACGACGTGCTGCGGCGCTGCCTGGTCACGCGCCGCGGCTGCGAGCCGGCCGCCTTCGGCACCACCGACACCATGGCGATGTATGGCCGGCCCAACGTGTATGCGGAGTGCATGCGCAAGCTCGGCCGCGCGGAGGTGCGCTCGCGGCTGGGCGAGCGCGGTTGAGCGAGCGTCTGCGCGATGCCGCTCAGGGCTGCGCGGAGGCGAGGCCCGCTTTTTCGTGCGCGCGCGGCAGCAACAGGAACGCCAGGGTGCCCACCGCCAGCATGGCCGTGATCGTGAGGAACACCGCGCGAAACGGCTCCACGCCGTTCGACGCGGCCCACGACGCGGCCACGCCCGTCGTCCACTGCATCAGCGACACGCCGAGGAACATCGCCATGTTGAGCAGCGACAGCGCGCGCCCCGTCATGGCCGCCGGATAGGCGGCGCGCGTGTACGAATACTGCAGCACCGAGTAGCCCGAGAGCAGGCCATAGAGGATCGGCAGGCCGATGTCGACGGCGAGCGAATGCGTGAACGCCATGAACGCGAAGATCACCGCGGCCGCGAACGCGCAGCCCATGAGCCAGCGGCCGCGCCGCGCGCCGCCCGGGTCGAGGCGGCCGAACATGGC
>NZ_JBFTPJ010000611.1:0-3704 GCF_056398445.1 Variovorax sp. 01T439_2 | reverse complement strand
CCCTTCAGGTAGTTGCCGACCACGTAGTTCCAGACCAGGTCGTTGGGCCGCAGGAAGCTGAAGGTCGAGGCCAGGTCCATGCCCGGCAGCAGGCCGCCCTTGCCCAGCTGCATTTCGCGGTACGCCACCATCGCCTCGTCCACGAAGATGTCGAGGATGCCGGTATCGCTGAAGTCGAGAAAGGTGGTGAGCAGCGTGACCGACGCGGCCGGCTTCTCGCCGCGCGCGGCGAGCACGGCCAGCGCGGTGCTCAGGATGGTGCCGCCCACGCAGAAGCCCAGCGCGTTGATCTGCTTGCTGCCGCCGATCTCCTGCACGAGATGGATCGCCTTGATGGCGGCGTTCTCGATGTAGTCGTCCCAGGTGGCGTGGGCCAGCGACTCGTCGGGGTTGCGCCAGCTCACCACGAACACGCGGTGGCCCTGCTCGTTGGCATAGCGGATCAGGGAGTTCTCGGGCTGCAGGTCGAGGATGTAGAACTTGTTGATGCACGGCGGCACCAGCAGGAACGGCCGTTCGTAGACCTTGGCCGTGAGCGGCTTGTATTCGAGCAGCTGGAAATACTCGTTCTCGAACACCACGGCGCCCTCGGTGGTGGCCACGTTGCGCCCCACTTCGAAGGCGCTTTCGTCGGTCATGCTGAGGTGGCCCTGCTTCACGTCGTGCAGCAGGTTCTGGATGCCCTTGGCAATGCTCTCGCCCTGCGTGTCGATGGCTTTCTTCTGCGCCTCGGCGTTGAAGGCGAGCGAGTTGCTGGGCGATGCGGCCGCCATCCATTGCTCGACCGCGAAGCGCATGCGCGCCTTGGTCTTTTCGTCGGCGTCGATGGCCTCGGCCATGCTGAGCAGGGTGCGGCCATTGAGCAGGTAGACCGCCGCCGAGAAGGCCGCGAGCGGGTTGCTGCCCCAGGCTTCGCCGGCAAAGCGCCTGTCGCCCTCGGGCCTGGCGTCGAAGCCGCGGCGCCAGAGTTCGGTGGCCTCGGCCATGTACTGCTGCTGGATCGATTGCAGCTTCTCGGGCGCGATGGAGACTTTCGGCAACTCAGGCAGCGTTGCCCCCGGCGGCAATTGCCACAGCGGCGTGCCGCCGCCGTTGAAGGCCGAGGCCCCCTGTACGGCGGACTGCTGGAGCGATTCCAGCGCCTTGGTCCATCCCTCCGAAAGAGCCTGCTGGAGGGGCGCGAACGCGTCGGCCCCCGTTGCTTGTTGCTTCATCATGTCTCCTGGTCCTCACCTGAATCGATACGGATGGCTTGCGTATTTTGAGTATCCTGCATTTCGCAAGGCGCCCACAACGCTCCCCGCTCACTTACCGACTGAAACTTCTTGTGTTCATCCACCTGATCGTGATTGGCTGGCTCTACGTCGCCCTGATGATGGCCGTGGCCGAAGCCACCAACACCACCGGCACCGTGCTGGGTGCCATCTTCACATTTCTTTTGTACGGATTGGCGCCTGTCGCACTGGTGGTTTACCTGATGGGGACGCCGGGGCGGCGCCGCGCGATCAGGGAGCGCGAGGCAAAGGCACAGGAAGAAGCGCGCCGCGCAGCGAGCGAGGCGGCCGCAGCGGCAGGCGCGGACTCAGGCCTTCCAGACCAAGGCGGCGAAACGCCCGCTGACGCCGTCCCGCCGGTGCGAAAAGAACCGTGACGGGTTGGCGACGGTGCACCACGCGTCGCTGCCGTCGTTGCCATGCACCGATTCCACGCCGGCTGCACAGAGGCGCTGGCGCGCGAGCGCGGGCAGGTCGGCCAGCCACTTGCCGGGCGCCGCCGCGGGCAGGAAGCAGCGCGCAGCCTCGGGCGCATGCGCCTCGAACGCAGCCTTGACCTCGGGCCCGACCTCGAAGGCACGGGGCCCGATGCACGGGCCGAGCCAGGCCATGACCCTGCCGCCGCCCTGCGCGGGCTCGAAGCACCGGGCCGCCGCCTCGAGCACGCCGCCGGCCAGGCCGCGCCAGCCGGCATGCGCGGCCGCCACCCGCTGGCCCGATCCGTCGGTGAAGAGCACGGGCAGGCAGTCGGCCACCATGATGGTGCAGGCCACGCCGGTGGCCGTGGCGGTGCAGGCATCGGCCGGCGTGCCGTCGCCCACCCTGCCCGCCTCGGCGTCGAGCGCCACCAAGCCGGTGCCGTGCACCTGCTGAAGAAAGACCGGCCGCGCGCCGCCGATGGCCTGCGCCAGGCGATGGCGGTTTTCGGCGACGTGGGCGGCCAGGTCGCCCACGTGGTCGCCCAGGTTGAGGCTCTGGTAGCGGCCCTGCGAGACACCGCCCTCGCGCGTGGTGCACACGGCCCGCACGTTGGGCGGCGCCGGCCAGTCGGGCACGATCCAGTGCGCGTCGTCCATGGCGGCGGGCGCGTTCAGGCTTCCGCGTCGGGGCACTGCGAAGGCTGGGCGCGCTGGAAGGCGTCGAGTTCCATGCAGGCCTCGAAGGCGGCCATGGTGCGCGGCAATCCGCTGAAGTCGCAGTCGAAGCGGCGGCCGTTGAAGATCTGAGGCACCAGGCAGCAGTCGGCCAGCGTGGGCGTGTCGCCATAGCAGAACCGGCCGCCCGGATGCTGCGCGAGCTGGCGCTCGAAGGCCAGCATGCCGTCGCGCACCCAATGGCGGTACCAGGCGTTCTTGGCCTCGTCGTCGAGCTTGAGCTCCTTCACCAGGTACTTGAGCACGCGCAGGTTGTTGAGCGGATGGATCTCGCAGGCGATGGATTCCGCCAGCGCGCGCACATGGGCGCGGCCCACCGGATCGTGCGGCAGCAGCGCCGGCTCGGGGTGGGTTTCGTCCAGGTATTCGATGATGGCCATCGATTGCGAAAAGCGCTCGCCCTCGTCCTCGAGCAGCGGCACCAGCATGTCGGCGGAAATGGCCGAGAACGGCCCCGTGCGGTGCTCGCCGCGGGCGATGTGCACCGGGATGTAGTCGAACTCCAGGCCCTTCAGGTGGAGCGCAATGCGCACGCGGAACGACGAGGACGATCGGAAGTAGTTGTGCAGCTTCATCATCCCGCAAGCATAGCGCCGCACCGGCAGCCCGTGCCTGCCTCTGGCACACTGCCGTTTTTTCTCCGTTCCGCTGAAAAGGACAGACGCAATGGCTTCCGAGTTTGTTTTCGCCCCGCCCGCGACCGTTTCGATCCCCGTGGTCGGCCAGCCGGCCCGTTTTCCGGTGCACCGCATCTACTGCGTGGGCCGCAACTACGAGGACCACGCCAAGGAAATGGGTTTCACCGGGCGCGAGCCGCCCTTCTTCTTCATGAAGCCGGCCGACGCGCTGGTGGTGGTCGATGCGGGCCAGACCGGCACCATGGCCTACCCCACGCTCACGAAGAACCTGCACCACGAGATCGAGCTCGTGGTGGCGATCGGCACCGGCGGCAAGAACATTGCGGCGGCCGATGCGCACAAGCACATCTACGGCTATGCCGTGGGCCTGGACATGACGCGGCGCGACCTGCAGAACGACATGAAGAAGCAGGGCCGCCCCTGGGACATCGGCAAGGGCTTCGAGCAGAGCGCGCCCATCGGCCCGATCGTGCCGGTGGCCGAGGCCGGCGATGCCGAGAACGCCGAGATCTCGCTGCAGGTCAACGGCACCGACCGCCAGCGCAGCACCGTGAGCAAGCTGATCTGGAACGTGGCCGAAACCATCGAGCACCTGTCGGCCGCGTGGGAGCTGCAGCCCGGCGACCTGATCTACAGAG
>NZ_JBFTPJ010000610.1:0-3712 GCF_056398445.1 Variovorax sp. 01T439_2 | reverse complement strand
GCAAAAAGTCGCCGTCCACGCGCAGGTGCGTGAAGCCGCGCGGCCGCGCCCAGTCGGCCAGCTCGGTGTACACGCCCTTGCGGTTGCTCACCAGCGGCGCGAGCAGGCCGATGTGCTGGCCCTTGAAGTTGCGCATCAGCTGCGCCGCGATGCTGTCGGGCGTCTGCGGCTGCACCGCCGCGCCGTTGTGGATGCAGTGCTGGATGCCGAGCTTCACGTACAGGAGGCGCAGGAAGTGCCAGACCTCGGWGGTSGTSSCCACCGTGCTCTTGCGGCCRCCGCGCGASAGSCGCTGCTCGATGGCCACSGTSGGCGGAATGCCRTAGACCGCATCCACTTCAGGCCGGCCCGCGGGCTGCACGATGCTGCGCGCATAGGCGTTGAGCGATTCGAGATAGCGCCGCTGCCCTTCGTTGAACAAAATGTCGAAGGCCAGCGTCGACTTGCCCGAGCCGCTCACGCCCGTCACCACGCTGAACTTGCCGCGCGGAATGTTCACGCTGAGGTTCTTCAGGTTGTGCTCGCGCGCGTTGACGATCTCGATCGCATGGCCGCCCGGCGCCGTCTTGGCATTGGCGATGTAGCGCCGCGCGGCGCGCTCGGCCACCTTGTAGGCCTCGGGGCCGATGGCCAGGTCGTAGTCGGCCAGCGCCGCGCCGGTGAGCGAGGCGCGGTTCTCGCGCAGCTGCTCGGGCGTGCCCTCGGCCACCACCCGGCCGCCGCCGTCGCCGCCTTCGGGGCCGAGGTCGATGCACCAGTCGCTGGCGCGGATCACGTCGAGGTTGTGCTCGATCACGATCAGCGAATGGCCGGCGTCGAGCAGCTTGCGCAGCGCGCGCATCAGCCGCGCGATGTCGTCGAAGTGCAGGCCGGTGGTGGGCTCGTCGAACAGGAACAGCGTGCCTCGGCGCGCGACCGATTGCTTGCTGGCCGTTGCGCTCTTGGCCGCCTCGGCCAGGAAGCCCGCGAGCTTGAGGCGCTGGGCCTCGCCGCCGCTCAGCGTGGGCACGGGCTGGCCGAGCTTGACGTAGTCGAGCCCCACGTCGGAGATCGGCTGCAGCACGCGCAGCACGTCGCGGTCGGCCTCGAACACCGCCGCGGCTTCGGCCACGGTGAGGTCCAGCACGTCGGCCACGTTGTAGCTCCGGCCCTTGCGCTCGACCTTCACCTCGAGGATCTCGGGGCGGTAGCGCTTGCCGTCGCAGTCGGGGCAGCGCAGGTACACGTCCGAGAGGAACTGCATCTCGACGTGCTCGAAGCCCGAGCCGCCGCAGGTCGGGCAGCGGCCGTCGCCGGAGTTGAAGCTGAACTTGCTCGCGGTGTAGCCGCGCTGGCGCGAGAGCGCGGCGGTGGCGAAGATCTCGCGGATCGCGTCCCATGCGCCCACGTAGCTCGCGGGGTTGGAGCGCGCGGTCTTGCCGATCGGCGACTGGTCGACGAAGACCACGTCGCCCAGGTGATCGGCGCCCAGCAGGCGGTCGTGCGCGCCCGGCGTTTCGGTGGCCTTGCCGAAGTGGCGCATGAGCGCGGGCGCCAGCACGTCCTGGATCAGCGTCGACTTGCCCGAGCCGCTGACGCCGGTCACGCAGACCAGCCGCGCGAGCGGAAACTCGACCGTGATGTTCTTGAGGTTGTGCTCGCGCACGCCTTCGAGGATGAGCCGGTGCGTGTTCTCGCTCACGAGCCGCTTGAAGCCCATGCCGATCTTCTTGCGCCCGCCCAGGTACTGGCCGGTGAGCGTGTCGGCATCGCGCAGCTGGTCGGTGCTGCCGTCGAACACGATCTGCCCGCCGCGGATGCCGGGGCCGGGGCCCATGTCGATCACGCGGTCGGCCGCGAGCATCACGGCCGGGTCGTGCTCGACCACCACCAGCGTGTTGCCCGCATCGCGCAGGCGCAGCATGGCCTCGGTGATGCGGTTCATGTCGCGCGGATGCAGGCCGATGCTGGGCTCGTCGAGCACGAACAGCGTGTTGACCAGCGAGGTGCCGAGCGCGGTGGTGAGATTGATCCGCTGCACCTCGCCGCCCGACAGCGTGCGGCTTTGCCGGTCGAGCGTGAGGTAGCCGATGCCGACGTCGTGCAGGTAGCGCAGGCGGGTGGTGATTTCTTCGAAGAGGAGTTTGAGGGCCTGGGCTTCGCCCTGTCTTGCTCCTTCCCCCGCCGGGGGAAGGCCGGGATGGGGGCTCTCGGCCTCCACCACCGCCACAGCTTTTGCAGAGGCCGCGTGCCCCCACCCCTGCCCTCCCCCGGCGGGGGAGGGAGCCAAACCCATGCGGTCGAAGAACCGCCGCAGCCGCTCGATCGGCAGCAGCATCAAATCATGCAGGCACAACCCCGGCAGCGCCTCCAGCTGCGCGCGCGTCCACTTCACGCCGGCCGGCATGAAGCGCTTGGCGGGCTCCAGCACCGCGTCCGCGTCTTCCTTGCTGCCGATGCGCCAGATCAGGCTGTCGAGCTTCAGGCGCGCGCCGCTGCAGGTGGGGCACGGCGTGTAGCTGCGGTACTTGGACAAGAGCACGCGGATGTGCATCTTGTAGGCCTTGCTCTCCAGGTACGCGAAGAAGCGGCGCACGCCGTACCACTGCTTGTTCCAGTTGCCTTCCTTGTAGTTGGGCGTGCCCTCGATCACCCAGTGCTTCTGCTCGTCGGTGAGCTTGTTCCAGGGCGTGTCGCGCGGAATGCCGGCCGCCTCGGCGTGGCGCATGAGGTCGTCCTGCGCTTCCTTCCAGGCGGGGGTCTGGATGGTCTTGATCGCGCCGGCGCGCAGCGTGAGCCGGTCGTTGGGAATCACGAGGCCCAGGTCGACGCCGATCACGCGGCCGAAGCCGCGGCAGGTGTCGCAGGCGCCGACGGCCGAGTTGAACGAGAACATCGACGGGATCGGGTCGGCGTAGCGGATGTCGCTCTCGGGGCAGTGCAGGCCGGTGGAGAACTTCCACACGTCCGTGGGTGCGTTCTCGTCGGCACCCGTGGCATGCACCGTGACGCGCCCGCTGCCGCGCTTGAGCGCCACCTCGATGGCCTCGACCACGCGCGCGCGCTCGGCGCTCGAGATGCGGAAGCGGTCGGCCACCACGTCGAGCATCTTGCGCGGGCCGGTGGGCGTGGCCACCTCGCGCTCGGCCTGCACGCGCGTGAAGCCGCTGGCCGACAGCCATTGCGTCACTTCATCGGCCGAGGTGCCGGCCGGCAGCTCGACCGGGAAGGTGACCACCAGCCGCGGATCGCCCGCCGCAGCCGCGCGCTCGGCGATCTGCGCATAGATGCTGTCGGGCGAGTCGTGGCGCACCGGCAGCGCGGTCTCGCGGTCGAACAGCTGGGCCGCGCGCGCGTAGAGCAGCTTCAGGTGGTCGTTGAGTTCGGTCATCGTGCCGACCGTGGAGCGCGAGGAGCGCACCGGGTTGGTCTGGTCGATGGCGATGGCGGGCGGCACGCCCTCCACCTTGTCGACGGCCGGCTTGTCCATGCGGTCCAGGAACTGGCGCGCGTAGGCGGAAAAGGTCTCCACGTAGCGCCGCTGGCCCTCGGCATAGAGGGTGTCGAACACGAGGCTCGATTTGCCCGAGCCGCTGGGCCCGGTGACCACGGTCATCTCGCCGGTGCGGATGTCGAGGTCGAGGTTCTGGAGGTTGTGCTGGCGCGCGCCGCGAATCCGGATGGAGCCCTGTGTCATGAATGCCTTTGGGGTTGGTTAAAACATTCTAGGGAG
>NZ_JBFTPJ010000609.1:0-3713 GCF_056398445.1 Variovorax sp. 01T439_2 | reverse complement strand
ACCGGATCGCGCAGGCCGCGCCGGCGCCCGAGCCGGAGGCCGCATCGCCGCGCCAGCCGATCATGGTCAGCGACCTGCCGCCGATGGCGCCGCTCACCGCCCCGCCACCGGCGCCGCGGGCCGCCGCATCGCAGGACTCTGCGCCCTCCTCGCCTTCAGCCGCGGCCGCGGGCTTCTGGGTGCAGCTCGGCGCCTTCCGCGAGCGCGATGGCGCCGAGAGCCTGCGCAGCCAGGCCGCGCGCGGACTGCCCACGCTGGCGCTGCAGCTGCGCGTGTTCAGCGAAGCCGGCACGCACCGCCTGCAGGCCGGGCCCTTCGCCTCGCGCAGCGAAGCCGGCGAGGCCGTCACGCAGCTGCGCGAGAGCCTGCGCATCGCGCCGATGGTGGTCGAGCGCCGCTGATTCAAGGCCTCAGGGCATCGTCTTGGCCGCCACCGGCAGGCGCATGCCCACACCCATGCGGTTCCACGCGTTGATCTGCGCAATCGCGATCGAGAGCTCGACGATCTCGAGTTCGCTGAAATGCGCCTTGAGCGCCTCGAACTCGGCGTCGCGGGCTTCGTGGTGGCCCGGCAGGCGCGTCAGCGTTTCGGCCCAGTCCAGCGCCGCGCGTTCGCGCTCGCTGAAGAAGCTCACTTCGCGCCAGGTGGCCAGGCTGTTGATGCGCTGCCAATCCTCGCCCTGCTGGCGCAGGTCGCGCACGTGCATGTCGAGGCAGTAGGCGCAGCCGTTGATCTGCGAGACGCGGGCAAAGACGAGGTCGATCAGCACCTTGCCGAGGCTGGACGATTCGATGGCGCCGTTGACGGCGATCATGGCCTGGAAGGCCTTGGGGGCGATCTTGAACCAGGCGAGGCGGGGGGTGGTGGTGCTGCTCATGGCGTGTACTCCAGGTGGTCGAGATGAAAAATCTGCTTGCTACCTGTTGAAGACGGGCCAGCCATCGGCCCTGTGACACGCCGCCGGAAAACTATTTCAGCGAATAGAGCTGCGCGATGCGCGCGAGCTTGTCGGGATTGCGCTGCACGCGCACGCGCACGATGCGCTCGCTCTCGATCTCGAAGGTCTGGGCCGATTCGAGCTCACCATCCAGAAAGCGCAACAGCCCCGGCTCGCCGTTGAGCTCCACCAGTTCCATGCGCACCGCGGCGCCCATGCGGCGCCAGAGCGCGAAGTACAGCTGCGCGAGCCGCTGGCTGCCGCGCAGGACCTTGCTGAAGCTCTGCACCTTGCCGCCGCCGTCGCCGATGAGCTCCACGTCTTCCGCCATCAGCGCCTTCAGCTCCTGCAGGCTGCCGCGTGCGGCCGCATCGGCAAAGGCGCGCAGCAGGCGCTGGTGGGTTTCGCGCGGCACCTGGAAGCGCGGGCGCGCCTCCTGCACCTGCGCCTTGGCGCGGTGCACCAGCTGCCGGCAGGCGGCTTCGCTCTTGCCGAGCGTGCGGGCCACCTCGTCGTAGTCGGCATCGAACACTTCGCGCAGCAGGAAGGCGGCGCGCGCTTCGGGCGCCAGGCGCTCGAGCACGGCCAGGAAGGCGACGGAGATGTTGTCGGCGCGTTCGAGCAGCTGCTCCGGGGTGTCCGGCCCGCCGGTCAGCGTGGGCTCGGGCATCCAGGCGCCGACGTAGTGCTCGCGCTGGACCTTCGCGGCGCGCAGCCGGTCGATCGAAAGGCGGGTGACGACGGTGACCAGCCAGGCTTCGGCGCTACCGAGGGCGGCCTTGTCGGCCTCGTGCCAGCGCAGCCAGGCGTCCTGCACCACCTCTTCGGCTTCCGCGACGGAGCCGAGCATGCGGTAGGCAATGCCCTGCAGGCGGCTGCGGTGGCTGTTGAAGGCGAGGGTGGGATCGTCCATGCTCACAAGACGGGCGACCCACCGGGTTTGTGACAGGCGCTTATGCGCCCTGGTACTCGGGCCTGGGGCCGAGCGTGGCGGCCAGTTCCTTGCGGTAGCGGTTGAGCTCCTGCACCGTCTTGAAGCTGCGGTTCATCAGGAGGCTCAGGTTGTGCAGGATGCGCTCGCCGACCTTGCTTTCCCAGACCGCGTCGAACTTGATCTGCTTGTCCAGCCAGTGCTCGAGCCAGTCGGGATCGGGCATGCGGCTCTGGATGGTGTCGTTGGGGAACAGCGCCTTGTTGACGTGCAGGTTGGTCGGGTGCAGCGCCTGGGCGGTGCGCCGCGCGCTGGCCATCAGCACGCCGACCTTGGTGAACGCGGCGCGCGCCTCGTCGCCGAACTTCTCCATGGCGCGCTTCATGTAGCGCAGGTAGGCGCCGCCGTGGCGGGCCTCGTCCTGGCTCAGCGTGGTGTAGATGTGCTTGATGACCGGCTCGGTGTGCCACTGGGCGGCACGGCGGTACCAGTGGTTGAGGCGGATTTCGCCGCAGAAATGCAGCATCAGGGTTTCGAGCGGCGGGGCCGGGTCGAAGTCGAAGCGCACTTCGTGCAGCTCCTGCTCGGTGGGCGCATGYTGGGGGCTGAAGCGCTTGAGGTACTCCATGAGCACCAGCGAGTGCTTCTGCTCCTCGAAGAACCAGATCGACATGAAAGCCGAAAAATCGCTATCGTGGCGGTTGTCGCGCAGGAACATCTCGGTGGCCGGCAGTGCCGCCCACTCGGTGATGGCGTTCATCTTGATGGTCTGCGCCTGCTCTTCGGACAGCAGCGAAGCATCGAACGACTGCCAGGGAATGTCCTTGTCCATGTCCCAGCGGACAGATTCGAGTTGTCTGAAGAGTTCCGGATAAAGCATCAAAGTCTTTCTAAGGCCGTCGATTTTAGTCGGCTCGTTTGGCGCACCCATGACAGACGCGCGATGATGTGTGCATAAGCGCGGTCTTATGGCGCGAAATGCACACTTTTTTGTCTTCAGGAGCCCCCTTATGCGAATCCCTGCCGCCCTGGCCGCATGCCTTCTTGCCGCTGGCACAGCGGTCGCACAGGCCCCCTCTCCCAGCTCGTCTCCCAGCCCCACAGCCGCCCCATCCGCCCCGGCCGACGGCACCGCCGCTGCGGCCTGCCCGTCCACCCTGCAGCACACCTTCCCGCGGCTGCAGGACGAAAAACCCCAATCGCTGTGCCAGTACGCGGGCAAGGTGGTGCTGGTGGTGAACACCGCGAGCTTCTGCGGCTTTACCCCGCAATACAAGGGGCTGGAGGCGCTGGACAGCAAATACCGCGCGCGCGGGCTGGTGGTGCTGGGCTTCCCGTCCAACGATTTCGCACAGGAATCGGGCTCGAACAAGGAAATTGCCGATTTCTGCGAAAGCACCTTCGGCGTGAAATTTCCGATGTTCGCGAAGTCGTCGGTGCGCGGCGCCAATGCCAACCCGCTGTTCAAGCAGCTGGCGCTGGCCTCGGGCACCACGCCGAAGTGGAATTTCTACAAATACCTGATCGGGCGCGACGGCAAGGTGGTGCAGGCCTGGTCCAGCATGACGGCGCCCGACGAGAGCGCCTTCGTCAAGGTCATCGAGAGCCAACTCGCGGCGGGCGGCTGAGGGCCTTGCCACCATGAACTAACGGTCACAAACGTTTACCACTGGAGGGGGAACCGGGCTGGCACACTGTGCTCATAACGAACGAGGGCAGCACATGCCTTCCAGTTTTCATGTTGCGAGGTCTTCCAGGCGTCCAGTCTGGTCGAAATCCCGAGGCGATTCTTCTCCTCCTCCCTCCCTCCCTCCTTCGCGTCGGGGCGCCTCGCAGCATTTTTG
>NZ_JBFTPJ010000608.1:0-5426 GCF_056398445.1 Variovorax sp. 01T439_2 | reverse complement strand
GTTCCGCCCCGACCAGCCGCTGATGCCCAACTACAAGTGGGTGCCGATCGGCTACCACGGCCGCGCCTCGTCGATCGGCGTGAGCGGGCAGGTCTTCAAGCGGCCGCAGGGCCAGACCAAGGCGCCCGACGCGGCCGAACCCGGCTTCGGTCCCTCGAAGCGGCTCGACTACGAACTGGAGCTGGGCTTCTTCGTCGGCCGCGGCAATGCGCTCGGCGAGCCGATTGCCATCGCCGAGGCCGAGGACCACCTGTTCGGCGTGGCGCTGCTCAACGACTGGTCGGCGCGCGACATCCAGGCCTGGGAGTACCAGCCGCTCGGCCCCTTCCTTTCGAAGAATTTCGCGAGCACGCTGTCGCCGTGGATCGTGACGATGGAGGCGCTGGCGCCGTTCCGCGCCCGCTTCGAGCGGCCCGCGGGAGATCCGCAGCCGCTCGCATACCTCGATGCGCCCTCGAACCGTGAAAGCGGCGCGCTCGACATCACGCTCGAAGTGCTGCTGCAGACCGCGAAGATGCGCGCCGAAGGCCTGGCGCCCGCGCGCCTCACGCGCGGCAACACCACCGAGGCCGCCTACTGGACCGCCGCGCAGCTGGTCGCGCACCACACGGTGAACGGCTGCAACCTGCAGCCCGGCGACCTGCTGGGCTCGGGCACGCTGTCGGGCCCGCAGCCCGACGAGGCCGGCTCGCTGATCGAGCTCACGCAGGGCGGCAAGCAGCCGATCACGCTGCCCAACGGCGAGAAGCGCACCTTCCTCGAGGACGGCGACACGCTGGTGATCCGCGGCTACTGCGAGCGCGCAGGCGCGGTGCGCATCGGCCTGGGCGAGGTCAGCGGTACGGTGGTGGCCTGAGGCCCAAGGCTCAAGGGGCGGTTGCGGCGGAGGCGGCCGCGGGCCACGCCACTTCGCTGGCCACGCGCGGCTTGCCGATCGGGGCGGTGGCCTTGCCGACCTTGATGGCGGCCATGTCGGCCTCGCTCGGATACTGGTCCATCAGCCAGTAGTCGAACACGCGGCGCGCAATGGGCGCCGCCGCGCCTGCGCCCCAGCCGGCGTTCTCGACGATCACCGCGAGCGCGATCTTCGGATCGTTGACCGGCGCAAAGGCCATGAACAGCGCGTGGTCGCGCTGGTGCTCCTCGAGCGCGCGCGCGTTGTACTTGGTGTTCTGCGCCTGCGTCACGGCCTGCGCGGTACCGGTCTTGCCGGCCGCCTGGTAGCCCGCGCCAGCGAACACGCCGCGCGCGGTGCCGCTGGTGACCACGCTGGTCAGACCCTCGCGGACCACCGCGACGTTGGCCGCGGAATAGCCCAGGTTCTCGGCCGGCGGCTGGGGCAGCGGCACCACCTGCCCGCTCACGGTGTTGCGCGTGGCCAGCACGAGGTGCGGCTTGTGCTTGCGGCCGCCGTCGGCCACGATGGAGGTGGCCTGCGCGAGCTGCAGCATCGTGAAGGCGTTGTAGCCCTGCCCGATGCCCAGCGAGATGGTCTCGCCCGCATACCACTTCTTCTGCTCGGGCCGCTTGTAGGCGTTGCGCTTCCACTCGGTGCTCGGCAGCACGCCGCGCACCTCGCCGCCCAGGTCRATGCCGGTGAYCTGGCCGAAGCCCAGCGGCTTCATGAAGTCGTGGATCAGGTCCACGCCCATTTCATTGGCCAGCGAGTAGTAGTAGATGTTGCTCGACAGCTGGATCGAGCGGCGCATGTAGCGCGCGGTTCAAAAGCGGCTTGTCGAGCGATTCGGTCAGCGCCTGCCAGCTCTCGGTGTCGATGCCTTCGACGAACAGGTTGGGGTCGAAGGTGGGCTTGCTCACGAAGGCCAGCACCTCGCCGGACTTGGGGTCGATGGCCACCAGCGCGCCGCGGCGGTCGCCGAACATGTCTTCCACCAGCTTCTGCAGCTTGATGTCCAGCGACAGCATCACGGTGTTGCCGGGCGTGGCCGGGTGGCTGGCGAGCCGGCGCACCGCGCGGCCGCCGGCCGAGGTTTCCATCTGCTCGACGCCGGTCTGGCCGTGCAGCGTCTTCTCGTAGCTCTGCTCGATGCCGAGCTTGCCGATGTAGTCGGTGCCCTTGTAGTTGGCCTGGTCTTCCTCGTCCCAGTCTTCCATCGCGGTCTTCTCGCGCTGGTTGATGCGGCCGATGTAGCCAAGCACGTGCGAGGCCAGCTCGGCATGCGGGTAGTTGCGGAACAGCCGGGCCTTGATCTCCACGCCCGGGAAGCGGTAGCGCTGCGCGGCGAAGCGCGCGACCTCCTCGTCGCTCAGGCGGGTGCGGATCGGAATGGAATCGAAGCTGCGAGAGTCTTCCCGCAGGCGCTTGAAGCGGCGGCGGTCGCGCGGCGAGATCTCGAGCACCTGGGTCAGGCTTTCGATGGTCTCCTCGACGTCGCCTACCTTCGAAGGCGTGATCTCCAGCGTGTAGGCCGAATAGTTGGAGGCCAGCACGATGCCGTTGCGGTCGAGGATCAGGCCGCGGTTGGGCACCACGGGCACGATGGCCGTGCGGTTGCTCTCGGCCTGCTCCGCCAGGTCTTCGTGGCGCACCACCTGCAGGTACACCAGCCGCGCGCACAGCAGGCTGAAGGCAAACAGCACCGCCAGGCCGATCACGACCACGCGGCGCTTGAAGCGCGCGAGGTCGGCAGCGACGTTGCGGATTTCGGTCATGGCGGGGAAAGTGCGAGCTTAGGCGCGGGGCGTGGCCATGGCAAATGCGGGCGAACTCACAGCGGCCGGTTCTCGTCGGGGTCGGGCGTGCGAAGCTGCGGTGCGAGCAGCAAGGCGGTGGCCAGCGGCCACAGCGCGGCCTCGATGGCCGGCGAGACCAGCACGCTCCAGCCCGGGAACACGCCGCCGCCGACCAGCCGCGTGATCACCTCGATGAGCTGCGACAGCGCAAAGAGCGGCAGCACCTGCAGCGCCTGCGAGGCCACCGGGTACCACAGCAGGCGCCGGTGGATGGTGATCGCGAAGAAGCCCAGCGTGGTGTAGGACAGCGCATGCTGGCCCAGCATGGACGACTGGTGCACGTCCATGCACAGCCCGAAGACGAAGGCTGCGCCGATGCCCACGCGCATCGGCTGGTGCACGCCCCAGAACACGATGGCCAGCGCGAGCAGGTCGGGCATCCATGCGGCGCGGCCGATCGGGATCATGTTGATGAGCAGCGCCACCACCAGGCTGGCCCACATGAACAGCGGGCTCACGGGCAGCAGGAGCTGCTGTTGTCCGGGACGCTTGATCATCGGGCGCGCTCCGCGGCTTTCTTGTCGGCCTTGTCGGTGGCCTTGTCCGCCTTGGCGGCCGGCTTGGCCTCGGGCTTCTTGCGCACCGCGGCGGCGGGCGCCGGGGCCGGCGGCGCCGAGGGAGCGCCGGTGGGCGCGAGCACCAGCACGTAGCGCGCGGCCGTCACRCGGGCCAGCGGCACGCAGTAGATGCGCGCAAAGGCCGAATCGGCGCGGCGCTCGATGCGCTCGATCTTCGCCACCGGCAGGCCGGGCGGATAGACGCCGTCGACGCCGCTGGTGGACAGCAGGTCGCCCTCCTGCAGGTCGGCATTGGCGGCCATGAAGCGCAGCTCCAGCCCGCCGCCATGCGCCGACGCGTCGCCGAAGGCCACGCTGCGCACGCCGGTGCGGGTGTTCTGCACGGGAATGGAAAGATCGCGGTCGATCACCAGCGTGACCTCGCTCGTGAAGGGCTGCACCTGCGTCACCTGTCCCAGCACGCCGTGCGCGTCGATCACGGGCGAGCCGGGTGCCACGCCCTGCGTGAGGCCCTGGTCGATGACGATCTTGCGCGTGTAGGGGTCGGCCGCGTCGTACAGCACCTCGGCCGCGCGGCCCGGCGCCTGGGTGGTCTGGCGCAGTTCGAGCAGCGCGCGCAGCCGCGCGTTGTCCTGCGCGAGCGTGTCGGCCTGGCTCGCGCGCTCGGCCTGCAGCATGAGCGCCTTGCGCGCCTCGTCCTCGTTGCGCTGGGCCGTCTGCAGGTCTTCGAAATAGCGGCTGCCGCCCATCACCATCTGCACCGGCTTGAGCGCCAGCCACTGCACCGGGTAGAGCACCGCGCCGACGGCCGCGCGCAGCGGCTGCACGAGGTGGAAGCGCGCATCGGCCACCATCAGGAACAGCGAGAGCGCGCCGAAGAAGATCAGCTTGCTGAGCGCCGACTGCCCCTGGTTGAACAGGGGTGGGGCTGTGCGATCGAGCGTGCCCAAGGGCATGGTTCGGACCTGGCTGTGTGCAACGTCAGATGGCAAAAAAGCCGGCCTGCGCAAGCAGAGGCCGGCCGATGATGGCTTACGCCTTTTACTCGCTCGTGAAGATGCTGCCCAGGCGGTCCATGCGTTCCAGCGCAATGCCGCAGCCGCGCACCACGCAGGTCAGCGGGTCTTCGGCCACCAGCACCGGCAGGCCGGTTTCCTCGGCCAGCAGGCGGTCCAGGTCGCGCAAGAGCGCGCCGCCGCCGGTCAGCATCATGCCGCGCTCGGCGATGTCGGCGCCCAGTTCAGGGGGCGTCTGCTCCAGCGCGTTCTTCACGGCCGAGACGATGTTGTTGAGCGGATCGGTCAGGGCTTCCAGCACTTCGTTGCTGCTGATGGTGAAGCTGCGCGGCACGCCTTCGGAGAGGTTGCGGCCCTTGACTTCCATCTCCTTGACCTCGGAGCCCGGGAAGGCCGAGCCGATGTTCTTCTTGATGACCTCGGCCGTCGGCTCGCCGATCAGCATGCCGTAGTTGCGGCGGATGTAGTTGATGATGGCTTCGTCGAAGCGGTCGCCGCCCACGCGCACCGAGCCCTTGTAGACCATGCCGCCCAGGCTGATGACGCCCACTTCGGTGGTGCCGCCGCCGATGTCCACCACCATCGAGCCCGAAGCCTCGCTGACGGGCAGGCCGGCGCCGATGGCCGCGGCCATGGGCTCCTCGATCAGGTAGACCGACGTGGCGCCTGCCGCCTCGGCCGCGTCCTTGATGGCGCGGCGCTCGACCTGGGTGGAGCCGCAGGGCACGCAGATGATGATGCGCGGGCTCGGCGTGAGCAGCGTGCGCGGGTGCACCATCTTGATGAACTGCTTGATCATCTGCTCGGTGATCACGAAGTCGGCAATCACGCCGTCCTTCATCGGGCGGATCGCCTCGATGTTGCCGGGCACCTTGCCCAGCATGGCCTTGGCCTCGCGGCCGACGGCCTGGATCACCTTCTTGCCGTGGGGACCGCCTTCGTGGCGGATGGCGACGACCGAGGGCTCGTCCAGCACGATGCCCTTGTTGCGGGCGAAGATCAGGGTGTTGGCGGTGCCGAGGTCAATCGCCAGGTCGGTGGAAAAGTACCGACGGAAAGCTCCAAACATGTGCGGAATCCTCTGGAGCACGCCTGCGCGTCGGCAGGTCGTCGCTCTGTTTTTTGGGTCGTATGACGG
>NZ_JBFTPJ010000607.1:0-3720 GCF_056398445.1 Variovorax sp. 01T439_2 | reverse complement strand
ACACAAACCCGAGCCGAAGCCCAAGCCCGAAGCCAAGCCGGAAGCCAAACCCGAACCCAAGCCCGCCGCCCCCAAGCCGGCCTCGGCCGACGACGGCAACCGCGCGCGCGCCTTGCTCGAAGGCAAGCCGTCCAACACCAGCACCAAGCCCGCTGCGTCCGAAGACGGCGGCCGCTTCGTGGTGCAGGTCGGCGCCTTTGCCGATGCCGACAAGGCCCGCGAGGTGCGGCAGAAACTCGAGAAGGCCGGCCTCAAGACCTATGTGCACGTGGCCAAGACGGCCGATGGCGAGCGCACGCGTGTGCGTGTCGGCCCGTTCGGCTCGCGTGCCGAGGCGGACAAGGCCGCCGAGAAGGTCAAGGGCTTGTCTTTGTCGGCTGCCATCCTCACGTTGTAGTAGCCATCGCCCGCCGCCGTGGCCCTGCTCGACTGGATCGCCGTCACGCTCGTCGTCGTGTCGATGCTGTTCGGCCTGGTGCGCGGCCTGGTGTTCGAGGTGATTTCGCTGGTGGGCTGGGTGGCTGCATTCATTGCCGCCCAGTGGCTGGCGTCGGATGTGGCGGCCTGGCTGCCCTTCGGCGACCCGCAGGCCACCTGGCGCTATCCGCTGGCCTTCGTGCTGGTGTTCGTCGGGGTGGCGTTCGGCGTGGGCCTGGTGGCGGCGCTGACGCGAAAGCTGATTGCGGCTGTCGGCCTCAGGCCGGTGGACCGGATATTGGGTGGGGCCTTCGGGGCGGCGCGGGGTGTGGTTGCCCTGCTCGTGCTGGCGGTCATTGTTCATTTGCTGGCGTTGAGCGACAGTGCCTGGTGGCACGAATCGCACAGCGCCAATGTTCTCGATGCGGCATTGCAGGGCCTGAAACCCGCGCTGCCTGAAAAGTTGGCAAGCTACCTGCCCTGAGAGGAATCGTTCATGTGTGGAATCGTCGGCGTTGTCAGCAACGCACCCGTCAATCAGCTGCTCTATGACGCCTTGCTGCTGCTGCAGCACCGCGGCCAGGATGCGGCCGGCATCGTCACCCTGCTGGAGCGCAAGTTCTTCATGCACAAGGCCAAGGGCATGGTGCGCGACGTGTTCCGCACGCGCAACATGCGCGCGCTGCCGGGCAGCGTGGGCCTGGGCCAGGTGCGCTACCCGACCGCGGGCAACGCCTACAGCGAGGAAGAGGCGCAGCCCTTCTACGTGAACGCGCCCTTCGGCATCGTGCTGGTGCACAACGGCAACCTGACCAACGCGCATGCGCTGCGCTCGGAGCTGTTCTCCACCGACCACCGCCACACCAACACCGAGAGCGACTCCGAAGTGCTGCTCAACGTGCTGGCCCACGAGATCGAGCGTTCCTCGCGCGGCGTGCCGTTGCATCCGGCCGAGGTGTTTGCTGCCGTCAAGAACGTCTACAAGCGCCTGCGCGGCTCGTACGCCGTGGTCTCGCTGATCGCCGGCCACGGCCTGCTGGCCTTCCGCGACCCCTACGGCATCCGTCCGCTGTGCATGGGCCGCAGCGCCGACGGCACCGTGATGGTGGCGAGCGAATCGGTGGCGCTCGAAGGCTCGGGCCACGTGTTCGAGCGCAACATCGCGCCGGGCGAGGCGGTGTTCATCGATCTCGAAGGCAACGTGCACTCGATGCAGTGCGCCGAAGGGGCGACGCTCAACCCCTGCATCTTCGAATTCGTCTACCTGGCCCGGCCCGACTCGGTGCTCGACGGCATTTCGGTCTACCAGGCGCGGCTCAACCTGGGCGAAACGCTGGCCAAGCGCGTGGTGTCCACCGTGCCGCCGAACCAGATCGACGTGATCATTCCCATCCCCGAATCGAGCCGGCCGAGCGCCACGCAGCTCGCGCACCTGCTCGGCGTGCCGTACCGCGAAGGCTTCGTGAAGAACCGCTACGTGGGCCGCACCTTCATCATGCCGGGGCAGGGCGTGCGCAAGAAGTCGGTGCGCCAGAAGCTCAACGTGATTGCCAGCGAGTTCAAGGGCCGCAACGTGCTGCTGGTCGACGACTCCATCGTGCGCGGCACCACCAGCCGCGAGATCGTCCAGATGGCGCGCGACGCCGGTGCGCGAAAGGTCTACCTGGCCAGCGCGGCGCCGCCCGTGCGCTACCCCAACGTCTACGGCATCGACATGCCCACCAAGGACGAGCTGGTCGCGCACGACCGCACCGTCGAGCAGATCCGCGAGCTGATCGGCTGCGACGCGCTGATCTACCAGGACGTCGACGCCATGAAGCGCGCCATCGGCTCGCTCAACCCCAAGCTCGACGGCTTCGATGCCTCCTGCTTCGACGGCGTGTACGTGACCGGCGACATCGACACCGAAGCCATCTCGCGCATGAACGGCAACCGTCCGCGCGTCGAGGAGACCGAAGAAGATTCTTCGCGCCTGGCGCTTCCCAACCACAGCGAGTGAGAGCCGAAGAAGTGACCGACGAACGAACCCTGCCGCCCGGGCTGCACCGCGACACGCTCGCGCTGCGCACCGGCTTGGCGCCGAGCCAGCACGGCGAGCACTCCGAAGCGCTGTTCCTGACCAGCGGCTTCGTGCAGCCCGATGCCGAGACCTCGGCGCGCCGCTTTGCCGGCACCGAGCAGGGCTTCACCTACTCGCGCACCTCCAACCCCACCGTCACCAGCTTCGAGCAGCGCCTGGCCGCGCTCGAAGGCACGGAGGCCGCCATCGGCGCTTCCACCGGCATGGGCGCGATCCTCATGATGTGCATGGGCCTGCTCAAGGCCGGCGACCACGTGGTGTGCTCGCGCTCGGTGTTCGGCTCCACGCTCAACCTGTTCGGCAAGGAGTTTGCCAAGTTCGGCGTCGAGACCACCTTCGTCTCGCAGACCGACGTGGCCGAATGGCGCGCGGCCCTGAAGCCCAACACCAGGCTGCTGTTCGCCGAGACGCCGACCAATCCGCTGACCGAGGTCTGCGACATCCGGGCACTGGCCGACCTGGCGCACGGCGCCGGCGCGCTGCTCGCGGTCGACAACTGCTTCTGCACGCCCGTGCTGCAGCGGCCGGCCGAACTGGGGGCCGACCTCATCATCCATTCGGGCACCAAGTACCTCGACGGCCAGGGCCGCGTGATGGCCGGCGCGATCTGCGGCCCCTCCAAGCTCATCGTCGACGTGTTCGGCCCGGTGGTGCGCACCGCCGGCATGGCGCTCTCGCCGTTCAATGCCTGGGTGGTGCTCAAGGGCCTGGAAACACTGGGCATCCGCATGCAGGCGCAGTGCGCCAATGCGCTGGCCGTCGCGCAGTGGCTCGAAACGCAGCCCGGCATCGCACGCGTCTACTACCCCGGCCTGGCCTCGCATGCGCAGCACGAACTGGCCATGCGCCAGCAGTCGGGGCAGGGCGGGGCGGTGCTGTCGTTCGACGTGGTCGGCAACGATCCGGACAGCGCGCGCGCCAATGCCTTCCACGTGATCAACAGCACGCGCGTGGTGAGCATCGCCACCAACCTCGGCGACACCAAGACCATCATCACGCACCCCGGCACCACCTCGCATGGCCGCCTGACCGAAGCACAGCGCCAGGCCGCCGGCATCAGCCAGGGGCTCATCCGCCTCGCGGTCGGCCTGGAGCACATCGACGACATCAAGGCCGACCTGCTGCGTGGCCTGGGCACCCTGAAATCCTGATTGATCCATGACCGGCAAAGTTCGCACCCGCATCGCTCCGTCTCCCACCGGCTTCCTGCACCTGGGCACGGC
>NZ_JBFTPJ010000606.1:0-3726 GCF_056398445.1 Variovorax sp. 01T439_2 | reverse complement strand
CCCTTGCGCGTGCTCGCGACGGTGGCGGTCGCCTTGCTCACCACGTCCTTGGGCTGGTCGGCGGGGATGAGCGTGGTCTCCTTCACCACCGCGCGCAAAAAGTTCGCAAGCGGCGAGCCCACGCCCGAGAGAATGCGCGCGGCCTCGATGTTCTTCTCGAGCCCGCTGGCGCGGATCAGCCGCACGTCGGCCAGGAGCGCCTCCCAGACCTTGACGTACTCCGCAAGATAGAGGCGGCGCACGCGGTCGGTCAGCGCGCCGAGCGCCGCCACGTCGCGCATGCGGTCGGCGGCGCTGCGGTCCTGCCCGAGCACCCACGGGTCTTCCTGCGCCAGCAGGCCGGTGAGCACCGTCACTTCATTCTGGAAGCGCTYGTGGTAGCCGTCGTAGGTGAACATGCCCGGCACGCCTTCGGTCAGCGGCTTGCCGCTGATGCGCTCGAACACCAGCGGCGCCGAGGGGCCGGCGGCGGTGGCGATGCTGAAGGCCGGAATGTCCTTGGTGGCGCGCTGGCGCTTCAGGCGGCTGAACACGCGCTGCTCCAGCGGATAGCTCGCGAGCACCGCGCGCACGCTGCGCACCAGGTTCTCGTCCATCTTGAGCGGCGAGCGCGGCGGGCCCTGGGCAATGAGCACGTCGAGCTGGTCTTCGAGTGCCTGGCGCTGGTCCTCGGGAATGCCGCGGTCCAGGCTGCGCGCCCAGTCGAGCGTGATCCAGGCCTTGAGCGCCTCGGCATCGAAGTGCTCGGGCTGGTAGAGCATGAGGTAGCTCTTGAGCGCCTCGTAGGTGTATTCGAGGTTGTCCTTCTGCGCGGTGCGCAGCTGGTCCTCGATGCGCTTGGCGATCTGCGGCAGGAAGGCGTCGTTGAGCGCGCGCTGGTGCGTGAGCATGGCGGCGGCGTCGAGCTTGTCGCCCTGGTAGAGGCCGAGCGTCATCGACAGCGRCTCGTCGCCCTGGCGATTGTCGGGCGTCTTCCAGATGTCGCGCAGGCCCTGCAGCACGGGCGCCACCTCCACCAGGTTCTGCACCCGCGAAGGCAGGGCCGCGAGGGTCTGGCGCGCGGGGTCGACGCGCGCCTCGACCGACTTCAGGTAGTTGAGGTTCTGCAGCGTGCTGTAGCCCCAGCCCGCGAGCAGCGCGAGCGTGACCAGCGTCATGGCCGCCACGCCCGCCATGCGCAGCGCATGGCGCCGGCGCTCCAGCTTCACGTTGGCGCCGGCCAGGCGCTGCTCGGGGAACACCACCTCGCGCAGCAGCGCAGTGAGAAAGTAGCTGCGGCCGCTGGACTTCTGCGGCGCGAGCATCGCGCGCTCGATGCCGAAGCTGCGCGAAAGGCTGCCCATCACGCGGTCGATCGGGCTGCCTTCCTGCGTGCCGCTGGTGAAGTACACGCCGCGCACCCACGGCGGCTGCGCGAAGCGCGAGCCGGTGAAGACCTGGTCGAGCAGGTCCGACAGCATCGAGCCGATGGAGCCGAACTGCGCCGGAAAGCCGAAGATCGCCGCGCGCCGCGTGCCGTCGGTCTCGCGCTGCATGCGTGCGATGAGCCCGTCGTTGACGCGGTTGTGCAGCAGCGCGAATTCGCGGTGAAAGGCCGTGGACAGCCCCTTCTCGTCGGCCTGCACGTTCTCGTCGGCCGCCAGCGTGAAGCCGAAGACCTGCGCGCGCTGCTCCTTGCCCAAGTCGTCGAAGTAGTCGGTAAAGCCATAGAGCAGGTCGCTCTTGGTGACCAGCACGTACACCGGCAGCCGCGTGGTGAGCTTCGCATCGAGCTCGAGCAGCCGTGCGCGGATGGACGCGGCCAGCTGCGTGCGCTGCTCGGGGCCCTGGCTCAGCAGGTCGGCCACGCTCACCGTGAGGAACACGCCGTTGAGCGGCCGGCGCGGGCGCGCCTTCTTGAGCAGGCCGAGGAAGCCTTCCCACGCGCTCTTGTCTTCCGACTGGTGGCTGTCCTGCGTGGTGTAGCGGCCGGCGGTGTCGATGAGCACGGCCTCGTCGGTGAACCACCAGTCGCAGTTGCGCGTGCCACCCACGCCGCGGATCGCGCCGGGGCCGAACTTCTCGGCCAGCGGGAACGAGAGGCCCGAGTTGACCAGCGCCGTGGTCTTGCCCGCGCCAGGCGCGCCGATGAACACGTACCAAGGCAGGTCGTACAGGTAGCTGCCGCCGGAAATGGAGAGCCAGTCGCGCCAGCCGGGCTTCTTGCCCGCGGCATGCAGGCGCATCTGCTTGAGCGTGGCCACGGCTTCGCTGAAGCGCGTGTCCAGGATCTTCTGCTCGCCGTTGACCGGCGCATCGGCCTTGGCGGCGGGCGCCTTCATGAGGCCGTCGGTCAGGTGCTGGCTCGCACGGCGCGCGCGCCAGCGGCGGTAGATCGCGCGCAGCACCACGACGAGCACGATGGCGCCGATCAGCAGCGCGCGTGCGAGCTCGCTTTCGAGCGGCACCCACGCGCCGATCTTCACCAGCGGGCCGATCCACCAGATCAGGAGCGCGACGATGACCAGCGCCAGCAGCGTCAGCAGCAGCGGGCTGAACAGGAAGCCGAAGATTTTCTTGATCATTTCGTCACTCCCGCCGCGGCAGCCACGCGGTCCGGCTCGGACAAGAGCACGATGTCCACCCGCCGGTTGCGCGCGCGGTTGACCGGCGTGTCGTTGGCGGCCACGGGCTCGGCGTCGGCCTTGCCGTCGGAGCGCATGCGCGCCGGATCGACCAGCGTGGTGAGCGCGCCCTTCACCGCATCGGCGCGCGCGGCCGACAGGTGCCAGTTGGAGGGATAGCGCAGCGAACGGATCGGCTGGTTGTCGGAGTGGCCGGTGATCAGCACCTCGCCCTTCACCTCGGCCAGCGCCTGGCCGATGCGGCGCAGCACCGGCAGCGAGGCCGCCATCGGCTCGGCGCTGCCGGAGCCGAAGAAGGAATCGCCGCGCAGCCGCACCACGCTGCGGTCGGCCTCGTCGGTCACGGTGACCAGGCCCTGCTTGATCTCGGGCTCGAGAAAGCGCGCGAGCCGCGGCGACTTGGCCGGCGCGGCAGGCGGCGCAATCTGGAGGTTGGGCACGCGCAGGCCCGACACCGCGGCATAGGTGGTGTCGGAGCGGTAGTTGAGCGTGAGCCTGAGGCCGAACCAGGCCAGCGCAAGCAGCAGCGCGAAGCCGGCCGCGAACACCCACAGCGGCAGCGATTCGCGCAGCCGCACCGTGCCCGCACCCTGCCCGCGCCAATGCGGCGAAAGCTCGGCTTCGAGCGGCGGGCGGTCCTTGGCGATCAGGTCGGCCAGGCGCTGGCGCACCGAGTCGAGCTGCGCGCGGCCGTTGTCGACCACGCGGTAGCGGCCTTCGAAGCCGAGCGCGAGCACGCTGTAGATCAGCTCCAGCAGCTGGCGGTGCGTGGGCACGTCCTGCGCGAGCTTGGCGAGCAGCTGGAACACCTTCTCGCCGCCCCAGGTCTCGTTGTGGAACTGCACCAAGAGGCTCTGCTTGTTCCAGCCGGCCTGCACGCCCCAGGGCGTGTTGGCCACGGCTTCATCCAGCGCGGTGCACAGCACGTAGCGTGCGGCCAATACCGATTCGTTGCTGGCGCCGGCGCGGCGCGCGGCGGCATCGAACTGGTTCACCGCGTCGGCGGTGGAGGCACGCAGCGCCGGCACGTTGGGCGGCTGCACCAGGTTGCGCAGCTTGCCGATCAGCACCAGCAGCTTGCCCGCGGCCGAGACCAGCGGAT
>NZ_JBFTPJ010000605.1:0-3729 GCF_056398445.1 Variovorax sp. 01T439_2 | reverse complement strand
ACCGAGAACTGCTTGTAGGTGTTGACCCAGACGGTGCCGGCCTGCACTGCGCGGCCGAGCTTCCAGGCGCGCTTGAAGTCGCGGCTCCAGACGCCCGCGGCCAGCGCGTAGACGCTGTCGTTGGCCTGCGCGATCAGCGACTCCTCGTCGTCGAAGGGCATCGCGACCAGTACCGGGCCGAAGATCTCTTCCTGGCTGATGCGCGCGCTGTTGTCCAGGCCCTCGATGATGGTCGGCCGGTAGAAGTAGCCCTTGTCGTAGTCGCCGCCATGGGGCCGCACGCCGCCGGTGCGGATGCGCCCGCCTTCGGACACGCCCAGCTCCACATAGCGCTCGATGCCCTCGCGGTGCCTGGCGGTGATGAGCGGGCCCATCTGCGTGCGCTCCGAAGCCGGGTCGCCCACGCGCAAGGCATTGGCGCCTTCGGCCAGCCGCGTGAGGAACTCGTCATAGATGCCGCGTGCCACAAAGAGGCGCGAGCCGGCGATGCACGATTCGCCCGATGAGCTGAAGATGCCGTAGAGCACGCCGCTCACCGCATGGTCGAGGTCCGCATCGTCGAGCACCATGGTGGGCGACTTGCCGCCCAGCTCCAGCGACACCGGCATCATCTTGTCGGCCGCGATGTGCGCGATGTGCTTGCCGGTGGTGGTGCCGCCCGTGAACGACACGCGCTTGACCAGCGGATGCTTCGTGATCGCATCGCCGATGACCGATCCCTTGCCCGGCAGCACGCTGACGATGCCCTTCGGCACGCCGGCCTGCTCGCAGATGYGCGCGAGCTCCAGCGCCATCAGCGGCGTGACTTCGGCGGGCTTCACGACCACCGCATTGCCGGCCGCCAGCGCGGGCGCGAGCTTCTGCGCTTCGCTCGCGATCGGCGAGTTCCACGGCGTGATCGCCGCGACCACGCCCATGGGCTCGTGCACGCTCATCGTGACGAAGGCGCCGCGCGAGGGGGTGATGGTTTCTTCGAGCGTCTCCAATGCTGCCGCGAAGAACTGGAAGGTGCCCGCGGCGCTGGCCACGAGGTTGCGCGTTTCGTTGATCGGCTTGCCGTTGTCCAGGCGCTGCTTCTGCGCAAGGCTTTCGCTCTCTTCGCGGATCAGCTGCGCCACGCGGTGCAGCACGGCGGCGCGYTCGTGCGGCAGGCGCTGGGCCCAGCCGCTGTTGCGGAACGCGTGGTCGGCACGCGTGATGGCCTCCTCGACATCGGCCAGGCTCGCGGCCCTGAGGCGCGCGATCGGCTCGCCCGTGGCGGGATAGAGGCTCTCGTACACGTCGCCGCCGCCCAGGCGCCATTCGCCGGCAACGCAGATCGGAAGAAGTTCGGAAGAAATCATGGTGGGGAATGGCTCAGATGGCGAGCGCCGCGGCCCGGTTGCGCAGCGCGCGCACCGCGCTGTAGACGGTGAGCGCGGAGGTCTTGGGATTGGCCGCAAGCGGCTTGTTGCGCATGGTCAGCTCGAAGCTGCCGAAGGCGCCCTCGGCCTCGACCGTGTGCACGTTGTCGGCGATGGCCGGGTCGGCAATGAGCCGCACCATCGTCCTGTCGAGCCCCAGCCCCGCGAGCGACACGGTCGCCGCCACGTTGGCGTTCTTGGGATAGAGCTGCGCCGCCTCGCGTGCGCTGCCTTCGAAGATCACGGTTTCCTCGGTCAAGCGGTCGAGGTCGCGGCCCTGCTCGGCCGGCGTGCCCTTCCAGGCCTGCGGGGGCTTGCGGCCCGTGTAGCGCACGCTGCCGAGCCCGCCGATGCGGGCGGCGGCCAGTGCATCGATGGCGCCGATGGCGCCCGCGATCAGCTGCACCTGCGTGCGGCCGGAAGTGGCGGCGGCTTCGAGCCGTTCGGCAAGGCCCGCGGCCGACAGCGCGCCCACCGAGGCGACGATGCACGGCGTGCCGCGCGCGAGTGCCGGCAGCACATGCTCCTCGATGGCCGCATGGCCGGCCGTCTCGACCACGAGGTCGATGCCCGTGGCCGGCACGCGGCTTGCAACCGGCACGCCGGGCACCAGCTTCTGCGCGGCGGCCACGCCTTCTTCAGGCACGACGATGGCCGCCACCGCCAGGGCCGTGTCGCCCTTCAGCAGTTCGAGCACCGAGGTGCCGATGGCACCGCAGCCGATGAGTGCAACGCGCAGCGCGGTCATGCCCGTCACTCCACCGACGTAGCCGCAGCCTTGCCGAGCGCCGGGATCTGCGTCACGGTGTTGGTCGGCGGGCCGGCGAAGGCGCTCTTGAATTCGCCGATCGACAGCATGTCGATCTCGAGCAGGAACGGGCCCTTCTTGGCCAGCGCCTCGCCGAGCTTTGCCTTCAGCTCGTCGATGCGCTGCACGCGCGCATGCGGCAGCGCCAGCGAGGCGCACAGCATCGCGTMGTCGGGTGTGTGCAGGTCGGCATAGCAGCGGCGGCCGCCGTATTGCGCGTCCTGGATGTTCTTGATGACGCCGTAGCCCTTGTCGTTCATGAGCACGATGACCATGTCGGCCTGCTCCTGCACCGCGGTGGCAAGCTCGCCGAGGTTCAGGATGAAGCCGCCGTCGCCGGCCAGGCAGAAGGTCTTGCGGCCCGAGCCCGTCTCGGCCGCGCCAATGGCCGCGCCAATGGCCATCGGCATGCCCTGCCCGATGCCGCCGCCCGTGGCATGCACGCCCGCGCTGGGTTCGAAGACGCGCAGCTCGCGGTTGCCCCAGGTGCTGTTCGACACCGTGACGTCGCGCACCCAGTTGAAGCTGCGGCCGGCTGCGGCCTGCAGTTCCTTCACGAGCGCGGCATAGGGGCCGAGGCCGTCGGTCAACGAGGCCACGGCCTGTTCGTGCGCGGCGCGCAGGTCGGCGAGCAGTTCGGGGTCGGCCTTGTACTTCGCGGCCTCGAGGCGGTCGGCCAGGCCTTCGAGCGCCATCGCGGAATCGCCGCAGACGAACAGGTCGGTGGCGTAGCCGCGGCCTTCGGCGGCGGCGTCGGCATCGATGCGCAGCAGCGGGCGCGGCAGCTTCAATTCGTACTTGAGCGTTTCATTGCCGCGCAGCCGCGAGCCGACGACCAGCATTGCGTCGCAGCGCTGGTACAGCGCCTCGACCGGCTTGTGGATGTTGTAGGAGCCGAGCGAACCCGCGTCGTCCTCGGGCACCGTGCCGCGGCCCTGCGTGGTCGTGACCACGCCGAAGCCGAGCTTCTGCAGCCGGCGGATGGCAGCGCCCGCATGGCGCGCGCCGCCGCCGACCCACAGCATCGGGCGCCTGGCGGCTGCAAGGCGAGCGGCCAGCGCGTCGAGCGAGGCCGCGGAAGGCACGGGCCGCTCGATGGGCAGCGGCGACAGGTCGGCCGGCATGGTCGTGAGCGCCGACTGGATGTCGATCGGGATCTCCACGCTCACCGGGCCGGTCGGCGCCGTCAACGCAAGCTGCACCGCGCGCTTGAGCGTGCCGAGCACCGTCTCCACGCTGCGCACGCGCAGGGCCGCCTTCGACACCGCCTTGAGCATGGTCAGCTGGTCGGGCGCCTCGTGGATGTACGACATGCCCTTGTCGAGATACGGCGTCTCGATCTGCCCCGTGATGTGCAAGAGCGGCGCACCGGCCGTCAGCGCCTCGACCATGCTGCCCGCGATGTTGCCGGCCGCCGGGCCCGTGCTGGTGAGGCACACGCCCAGGCTGGCCGTGGAGCGCGCATAGGCGTCGGCCATGTTGCCGGCCCCGGCCTCGCCGCGCGCGGGCACGAAGCGG
>NZ_JBFTPJ010000604.1:0-3733 GCF_056398445.1 Variovorax sp. 01T439_2 | reverse complement strand
AGCAGGAACAGCGACACGCCTTTCATGCCTGGCGGGCCGCCGTCGACGCGCGCCAGCACCATCGCGAAATCCGCATCGGGGTTGGAGCAGAACCACTTGTCGCCGGCCAGGCGCCACTGGCCCTGTTCGTCCTGCCAGGCGCGGGTCTCGGTGGCCGCGATGTCGGAGCCGGCCGCCTGCTCGGTCATGAACATCGCGCCCTGCGCCAGCATGTCGAAATCGAGCGACTGGAAGCGCGGCAGGAAGCGCTCGACCAACTCCGGGCTGCCGAATTTCTTCAGGGTCCGCGCGAGCGAATCCGTCATGGAAACCGGGCAGCACAGGCCGAATTCCGCCTGCACGAAGAGATAGGTCAGCACGTACTTGACCAACGGCGGCATGCGGCCCTTCCAGCCGAGTGTGTCTTCGCGGTGCGACATCGCGGCAAGGCCGAACTCGCTCAGCGCGAGCCGTTCCATCTCGACGTACGCGGGATGCTTGTGGACCTGCGGGTCGTCGATGCCGGTGCGGGTGCGCAGAGTCAGTGTCGGGGGATTGCGGTCGGCGGTGTGCGCGAGCTCGTCGAGCCGGCCACCGGCAAGGGTCCCGAGCCGTTCGAAGTGCGGGCGCATGTGCGCCAGCAGGTCGGCCGGCAGGTACACCGCCAGCAACCTGTGCAGCTCTGCGTCCTCGGCATAGAGGCTTCGGCCGTGGCGATCGGGCACGGGATGGACGGCGGTGCCGCCGTCGATTGCAGCGTGGCTGGGCATTGGCTTGTCTCCTTGATGCCCGAATTTTTGGCGCGCTGACGATTCTTGTCTAATATCAAATTGGTTTAGAGCAATCCGATATGACTATCGTCGAAAGGCCGCCGACATGGAGCTTCGTCACCTGCGCTACTTCACGGTCCTGGCCGAAGAGCTGCATTTCGGCCGGGCGGCGCGGCGGCTCTCGATTTCGCAGCCGCCCCTGAGCGTGGCCATTCGCCAACTGGAGGATTCGGTCGGCGCGCAGCTTTTCGAGCGCAACAGCAAGGCAGTGCGCCTCACCGCCGCGGGCAGGGCGCTGCAGGCCTCGGCGCGCGCGCTGCTGCGCGACGCGGACGAGGCGCTGCTGGAAGCGCGGCACGTGGCCGAAGGCTCCGCGGGGCGGCTGCGCATCGGGTTCGTCGGTGCCATGCTCTACCGCGGCCTGCCGCAGGCACTGACGCGCTTTCAGGCGGCGCATCCGGCGGTGCGGGTCACGCTCACCGAACTCAATTCCGATCAGCAGATGGCTGAGCTTCTGCACGACCGGCTGGACATCGGCTTTGTGCACACGGGCCGGGTGCCGGCCGAACTGCAATGCCGGCTGCTGGTTTCCGAACCGTTCGTCGCATGCCTTCCGGCCGAGCATTCGCTGGCGAAGAAGCGCAAAGTGGCGCTCGCCACCCTGCGCGACGAATCCTTCGTGCTGTTTTCGCGCGGCGCCTCGCCCGATTACCACGAACGTATCCTGTCCATTTGCGCCGACGCCGGCTTCAGGCCCGAGGTGCGCCAAGAGGTACGCCATTGGCTCGCGGTCGTGTCGCTCGTGTCGCAAGGCATGGGCGTGGCGCTCGTGCCCGACGCGATGCGCCATTGCGCGCTGCCGGGGGCGGTGTTCCGTCCTTTGGAGGGCGCGAGCACGCCGTCCGAGGCGTATGGCGTGTGGCTGGCGACATCGCAGAACGTCTTGGTGCCTCGGCTGCTCGATGAAATAGCTCGCAGCCTTGGGCAGCGTCGTCAATCACAGGGGGCGGGCTGAGAATGCAAAGCCGTCTATCTTTTTAGATTTCGAAGCCCGGCCGTTGTCATCGACGATCACTCGCACGCCGTTCCTCTATGCCGCAGTACTCCACGTACGCGAACACGGAGGTCATCTGCGTCCTATGCTCGACGAACTGGCAGCGTCATAGACAGATAGTCCACCTGGCGCCCGTCCACGCGAAAGCAGTCTCGAACGAGTCCGGTCTCCGTAAACCCGGCACGCTCATAAAGGCTGACGGCTGCTCCGTTGGACGCAATGACTTGCAGGTCGATCCATTCCATCTGCGGATCGGCTTTCGCCCATTCGATCGCGACGTCCAGCAGACGCTGTCCGAGGCCCGAGCGTCGCCATTCACGATGCACGCCCACGCCCAGCAGGCAACGATGAACCATGTACGGAGCGGGATGAGCCCTCAAGTCGGCATGGCCGATGACCCTGTCCTTTCCAGCCAGGGCGACCCAGGCCCGACGCCATCCCGGATTGGGAGGATCCACATTCAGGGCGCGGCGGAAACCAGCTGCTCTCTCGCCCGCAAAGTGGCAGTCGATTCGAGCAATGGGCTGAAACAGAGGCTGCCCTTCGGCCCCGTTGTCGGAAATGTGATCGTTCAAGTATTCCGCGAGCGCCGAAAGTCGCTTGGTTGAAGACCAATGCCACCGCCCCTTTGTTGCATGGACGTCTCATGCGATCATCGCCTCTGGAATAGCGAAATTAGTGTCCCAGCTTAAGATCGGTGGATTGCCGGTCCTCCAAATTCTTATTTTTGATTGAATGCCGGGACCGATGAGGTTTTGGGACGTCACTCCATCGCAAAATGATTTCATCAAAGCTGGAGCGCACCACTTCAGGGCGAGATAGTGCCCATCCAACGACTGCCCCGCCTTCAATCGCACTCAACAATATTTTCGCCGCTTGCTCTCCATTTGGAGCCTTCGTGAATTCACCTTTGGCCTTGCCAATGTCAACCACTTTCTCCAACCAAGCAAGATGCATATTGAAGAATTGGACGGTCTGGTCACGCATGCTCTTTGGAAGCGCACCAAGTTCTGCCGCAAGCGCAGTACAAAGCGGAAATGAGCCATCCTCAATGATCTCCGAAAAAAACTCTGCGTAGGAAGCCAGCCGGTCCGCTGCGGTTGGCTGGCAAACGAGAGTGTCATCCAGTGTGGCTTTGAAGTTCACAAGATAGTCGCTAACGATTGCCACACCGAGATCTTCTTTAGTCGGAAAGTGGTGATGAATGCTCGGCTTTCGGATGCCTGCCTGTTCAACCAAATCAGCGTAGCTGAAATCTGAATATCCTCGGGTGCGCAGCAGCTGCTCGGCTGCCTCCATGATCTTTGTACGGGTAGTGTTCTCCATACCCCATAATACCTTCTGATTGGTAGTTTCGCTACCTGATGGTCGGCTGACTCAGCCCCTGACACTCTCCAGCCCCCAGCCAAGGTGTGCGAAAGATCGTCCCAGCATTCGGGCTGAGCACTGCGCTGCGTACTGCGCACTGCGCCCAGCCCTGCGCTGCGCTGCGCTGACAGCCTTCTAGGAAAGGTACTCGCCGTCCTCTTTCCGCATCGTCTCCAGCCTAGCACCAACACTTTCTATTCGTACTGTGGCATGTGCAGATGCGATCAAGCGGTTAGTCAGCCTGGAGCTACCTAACCGCTTTGTAATGCTGGAGCAATTAAAAAATGCTTAGCAGAGGCGCGCCGAGACTTTCACCGGATTTGCCAAGGTGTCATGGATCGGCGAATTCATTGGCAACTCACGAACCAACTCTTCAAGTTGTTCTCGAGTAGAAGAGCTGCTTTCCAGTTTCACATCGATATTGATACCCTGAGCGCCTTTTCGGATGTTTTCGTCTAGGCCCAGAAAACCATTGAGATTGATATCGAAACTCAGATTGAGTTCAATGCCGTCGAGTTCAATTCCCTTTGCCGCTGCCATTGAAGCGAGAGTGACCGTATAG
>NZ_JBFTPJ010000603.1:0-3738 GCF_056398445.1 Variovorax sp. 01T439_2 | reverse complement strand
GGATGGTCCAGTCCGTGCGGCTTTCGATGTCGGCCGCGGTGGCGGCCCAGCCCGGCGAGGCGGCCGGCGGGTCCGGCGAGAAGCTCGGCGCCGGCGGGTCTGCCGCCTTGGGCATCTGCAGGGAGGCCAGGTTGGTCTGCAGCGTGAGGCCCAGCATCACCTTGTTGCCGCGTTCGAAGCCGGCCGAGAAAATCACGCCGGGGGAGTAGCGGTACTCCAGGCCGATGTTGAACGGGGAGCGCTGCCGCTGGGGGTTGTTGAGCGGTTCGTTCTTGTAGTCGTTGCCGTCGTATTCGAGCTTGAGCGTCAGCGGGTCCCAGGGCGTGCGCCATTGCACGCCGCCAAAGAGCGCGGCAGGTCCGCGAAAGAGCCGGCCGAAGTTGGCGCCGCCCCAGGTCGTCTCGCTCACCCGGGTCTTGAAGCGGCTGCTCAGCAAGCCGAAGGGGTTGCTGATGTTGCCGCTGCTCCCCAGGTAGCCCCAGCCGATACCAAGGCTGAAGTCCAGGTCGCCGTGGCGCTTGCTCGCCACCAGGTACTCGGACGAAAAGAGGCCGGTGCCGCCGATGTCGCGAAAGCCCAGCGCCACCTCGGGCAGGTAGGCCGACTCCTTCCACAGCCGCGCCTTCAGGTCGATGCTCTTGTCCTTGTAGCCCTGGTTGCTGAGGCCGACGCCGTAGATCCGGTTGCTGATGGAGGTGTAGCGAAAGCCCGCTTCCAGCCAATCCAGCGGCTGGAACATGACGTTCAGCCGCGTGTAGGGCGAGACGTGCGTGAGCGAGGTCCGCATGTCGCCCGCCTGGCCCATGCGCGCGGTGGGCGTYTGCARCAGGCCGGTCTCGCCCCAGTCGTTGCCGCTCGTCTGGAGCGCGCGGTATTGCGGTGCTGCTTCGGGACGCACGGAAATGGCCGTCGATGGCGCCGGCGCGGCAGGTGCCGGCGGCACGTCGGGCAAGGCAGGCAGGGCGGGCGGTGCAGCGGGTGCGGCGATGGCGGCGGCCGGTACGGCCGCACCAACCGAAGGCTGCAGGATCGCGCCGCCTTGCGGCGACGGCCCTTGCGTGGCCAGAAACTTGATGATGCCCTCGGAGATCGCCCCCAGGTCGTCCATGCCGCGCGGCGCGGCCCAGACCCATGCGCCCGGCGCCGGCTCGCTCGAGGGATGCGCATTCCAGGGCGCCACGCCCACGCGGGCGGTGCGCCCGTCGGGCTGGGCGACCCAGGCCCAATCGTGCTTGCCCTCGGGGCTGCAGGCGGCGACATAGTCCCACGCCGTGCGGCCGGGTTCATGGGCCACCTGGCAAAGCTGCCCATCGGGCTGCAGGACCGAGATGGTCTTCAGCGCTGGCGGCGGCGCCACCAGCTGCTGGCCGGCCGTCAGCACCGGATCTTCTTCCGGATGCGCCTGCAGCCAGCGCGGATCGACGATGCCGAGCGCGACGCGGCCGGTCACCGGCAGGCCCTGCAGCCAAGCCATCAACTGCTTGCGCCGGCCCTGCTCTTCCGGCGGCACGCGCCGGCTGGCGGCATCGAGCCGCAGCAGCAGCGTGTTCTTCAGGAACTGCTGCGCCAGGCGCTCTTGCGGGATGCGCCATGCCAATCCGGGGGAAGCCGTTTCGGCCGGCTGGCGCAGCAGCCAGGCGCTCAGCCGCTCGCCGGGACGGATGTCGGCGTCGTCGGCGGGTGTTTTGTTGTCGACGGGGCTGTTGCCCAGGGGCTGCGCGCCGGCGGCGCAACTCGCCGCCAGTGCGCAGGCCACCGCCGCGCGAAAAGGCCAGGGATGTCTGCCGAAGCCACGCAGGAGCGAACTGCTCATGTACCAGCGCTCGCCGCTGCGACGGGTGCTGGGGGGGAAGGCGTCCACTGCTCGAAGCTCATACACAGGTCATTGGAAATACATTGCTCGGAATAGACGACCCGAGGCGTGCCGCCCGCTTGCGAAACGCCAAAGCGCGCCGGAGGCAGCGAGGCGCTCGCCGGGTGCGAAATGCTGCGCTCCTCGTACCAGCGCAGCGACGCGCCAGCCGTGCCGGCCAGCGCGGTCTGCTGCGGTGCAGCAATGGGCGTGCGCACGATCTCGTCGCGAATGCCGAACCGGTAGCCCGGCATCATGTCGCGCTCGCGCTGGTAGGTCTTTGGCGCCGCGCCGTTCGCATCGCCGGTCCACGCGGGCAGGCTGGAAAAGCGCACCTCGCGCCAATCGGTGCGAAGGCCGGTGGTTCCCACGAGGCGCCCGTCGAGCAGCCTCACGACCTCGCCGTTGCCGCTGTACCAGACCTCGACGGCGCCTTCGGGGCGCTGGTCGATGTAGCCGAGCACCATGAAGACCGTCTGCTTGCCGACGGCGACCCGCAAATAGCGGTAATTCGGGTTGAAAGTGGGCTGGGGAGTCGCGGCGCTGCCGCTATAGATATGCCGCGCCGTGGCCAGCATGGCCGAGGATCCGGAAGAACAGCCGCCAACGCCCAAAAGAAATGCCGACAAAAGGCAGCATTCAATAAGTCGCGTGGCCAGACCAACGCGCGGAGCCTTCGGCGAATGCCCTCCCGCGAAGAGGGCCCGCACGTTTAATTCGTGCCGGTCGTGCCTGTACCCGTGCCCGTGCCGCCGGTGCCGCCCGTGCCGCTGCCGCCGCCGCTGTTGCCGCCGTTGCCGCTGCCAACGGCAGCCGCCAGGCCAACGGCGGCCGCGACGCCACCGGCTTGCTGCGCGGTGATGCGTCCGAATGCGGAATTGGTTGCGCCGGTCGCGCTGGCCGGCTGGGGACCAGGCGTCTGGACCGGCGGGGGCGTTTGTGTTTGTGCCAAGGCCGAGGAAATGCCCAGCGCAGCAATGAAAGTGGCGGAAATCAGGGGGGCGATTCGCATGGCAAATATCCTCTCAATTAGCAGTTAACAGTTGGGACAAGATTAGCAGTTGGCGAAGTGTGCCGCAACTAATTTAGCCCTTGAGACATCTTTTACGCGTGCAAATCCTTGTGTCGAAATGTCTTGTAAATCAGGATTAATTCATTGTTATTAATTGCCTCTTTCGCAGGGCCGGGAATGCGCGTTCGCGCAGCGCCAGGCCGGCCCCGTTGAATATGCGCGCAACAGCCCGCTACAATCGCCGGTTGACCCTGCTCCAGCGAAGAAGACTTAGAGGATCCCCATGAGTGACATGACCTCCGGCTCCCCCCGGATCGACACAAGCAAGCGGACGTGGTTAATCGCATCCAGCTGTGCCGGCGTAGCGGGAGGCGTGGCCACCGCGATTCCCTTTGTGAGTACGTTCCAGCCCTCCGAGAAGGCCAAGGCCGCGGGCGCTGCCGTCGAAGTCGACATCGGCGGCCTCAAGGTCGGCGAGAAGATCACTGTCGAGTGGCGCGGCAAGCCCGTCTGGATCCTCAAGCGCTCGCCCGAGCAAGTGGCCGAGCTCCCCAAGCTCGACGGCCAGCTGGCCGATCCGCTCTCCAAGCGGCACCCCGACGAATTCACCCCCAAGTACGCGCAGAACGAGCACCGCTCGATCAAGCCCGACGTGCTGGTGGTGGTGGGCATCTGCACCCACCTGGGCTGCTCGCCGACCGACCGCTTCCAGGCCGGCCCGCAGCCTTCGCTGCCCAGCGACTGGGAAGGCGGCTTCCTCTGCCCCTGCCACGGTTCCACGTTCGACCTGGCCGGCCGCGTCTTCAAGAACAAGCCCGCGCCCGACAACCTGYCTGTGCCGCCGCACATGTACCTGTCGGACACCAAGCTCCTG
>NZ_JBFTPJ010000602.1:0-3742 GCF_056398445.1 Variovorax sp. 01T439_2 | reverse complement strand
CTCCAGATCCCCGGCCCGAGCCCGGTGCCCGACCGCATCCTGCGGGCCATGAGCCTGCCGACCATCGACCACCGCGGACCCGAGTTCGGCACGCTGGGGCTCAAGGTGCTCGGCGGCATCAAGCAGATCTTCAAGACGAAGCATCCGGTCGCGATCTACCCCGCTTCCGGCACCGGTGCCTGGGAGGCCGCGCTCGCCAACACGCTGAGCCCGGGCGACCACGTGCTGATGTACGAGACCGGCCACTTCGCATCGCTGTGGCAGAAGATGGCCACGCGGCTCGGCCTGTCGACCGAATTCCTCGCCTGGTCCGGCAAGGACGAGCAGCTGCCCGCCGCGCCCAGCTGGCGCCGCGGCGTGCAGGCCGACCTCATCGAGGCGCGCCTGCGCAAGGACACCGAAAGGAAGATCAAGGCCGTGTGCGTGGTGCACAACGAAACCTCCACCGGCGTCACTTCCGACATTGCCTCGGTGCGCAAGGCCATCGATGCGGCGGGCCATCCGGCGCTGCTGATGGTCGACAGCATCTCGGGCCTGGCGAGCGCCGATTTCCGGCACGACGAATGGGGCGTGGACGTCACCATCAGCGGCTCGCAGAAGGGCCTGATGCTGCCGCCGGGCATCAGCTTCAACGCGCTCTCGCCGCGCGCGCTCGAAGCCTCGAAAAGCGCGAAGCTGCCGCGCGCCTTCTGGGCCTGGGACGAGATCGTGGAGATGAACAAGGACGGCTACTGGCCCTACACGCCCAACACCAACCTGCTCTACGGCCTGTCGGAATCGCTCGACATGCTGCTGGCCGAAGGGCTGGACAACGTGTTTGCGCGCCACCAGCGCTGGGCCGCCGGCGTGCGCGCGGCGGTCGATGCCTGGGGCCTGCCGATCCAGTGCGCCGACCCGGCCGTGTATTCGCCCGTGCTCACCGGCGTGATCACGCCCGAAGGCGTGGATGCCGATGCGCTGCGCCGGCTCATCCACCAGCGCTTCGATCTTTCGCTGGGCACGGGCCTGGGCAAGCTCAAAGGCCGCATGTTCCGCATGGGCCACCTGGGCGACAGCAACGACCTGACGCTGGTGGCCATGGTCGCGGGCGTCGAGATGGGCATGAAGCTCAGCGGCATCAAGCTCGCGGGCAGCGGCGTGCAGGCGGCGATGGACCATTTCGCGAGCCATGCGGCGGCGCATGCCGGCCTGCAGAAGGCCGCCTAGCTGCGAGCACGCATCGAGCCCGGCACGCATCGGACCCACCACACAACGGAGACAAAGATGATGATGCAGAGACGTTCGCTGATCCAGGCCGCGGGAGCCGCAGCCGCCACGCTGGGCGTACCCCGGCTCTTCGCGCAGGAGTGGCCTTCGGGACCGGTGCGCATCGTGGTGGGCTTTCCGCCCGGCGGCGGCACCGATGCGCTCGCGCGCGTGGTGGCGCAGAAGCTCACGGTGATGTGGAACCAGCAGGTCATCGTCGAGAACAAGGGCGGCGTGGCCGGCGTGCTGGCGGCCGAATACGTGTCGCAGCAGCCCAGCGACGGCAGCACGCTGCTGATGGCGCACATCAACAGCCATGCGCTCGCGCCCAGCCTGCAGCCCAAGCTGCGCTACAGCGTGGAGCGCGACTTCGTGCCGATCGTGCTGGTGGGCGTCACGCCCAACCTGCTGATCGCGAGCCCGGCGCAGAAGGCGCTCACGGTGAACGACATCGTGGCCGCCTGCAAGGCCTCGCCCGGCACGGTGAGCTTCGGCTCCGCGGGCGCGGGCTCGGCGCAGCACCTGGCGCTGGAGATGTTCAAGCTGCAGGCCCGGGTCGATGCGCTGCATGTGCCCTACAAGGGCAGCGGCCCGCTGCTGGCCGACCTGATGGGCGGGCAGATCCAGTACAGCTTCGAGACCATGACCGCGGCCACGCCGCATGTGAAGAGCGGCCGCGTGCTGGCCGTGGCGCAAACGCGCACCAAGCGCGCCAAGGGCCACCCGGGCGTGCCGACGATGCAGGAGCAGGGCTTCGCGGGCTTCGAGGCCACCACTTGGTATGGGCTCGCAGGCCCGGGCAAGCTGCCGCCGGCGATTGCCGAGAAGGTGAACCGCGACGTCAATGCCGTGCTCGCGATGCCCGACGTGCAGGAAAAGCTCGACACCTATGGCGCGGAAGATGGCGGCGGGTCGCAGGACAAGTTCAAGCAGTTCATCTCGACCGAGATCGCCAAGTGGGCCAAGGTGGTGAAGGATGGCAAGGTTCATGTGGACACTTGATTCAAACGCTGTTGTTCGGGGTGCGCTCCCGCCGACGGGGTACCTTGCTCCGCGAATGTCCCCCGCCTTCGGCTCCTCCTTTATTTCGCTGCGCAAGGCACCCCATCAGCGGGAGCGTTGCAAAGAGCGGTGGTTGATCAGCGGTACACCACGAGCGTGCCCAGGTGCACAGAGCATCGGGTGCTCCCCGCAGCGAAATMAAGGAGGAGGCCGCAGGCCGGGGGACATTCGCGGAGGGGAGTACCCGGTGATCTGTGCACGCGCCCTGAACAACGCGAACAACAGCGCCAAGAACAAAATCCCGAAGACACAAAAGCAGCGAAGACAATCCCTCCCATGACCCCTTCAATGACAGCCCTCGCCAACGCCCTGATCCAGGCCCGCCAAAGCAACCAGACGCTCGATGCCACGCCCTGGCTCAACACGCTGGAGACGGCCGACCAGGCCTATGAAGTGCAGGACGCCGTCGCTTCGGCGCTGGCCTGGTTCGGCGGCCAGGCCGTGCCCCGTTATTGGAAATCCGGCGGCGCCTCGCGCAGCGCCACGCTCACGCATGCGCCGCTGCCCCCGGCCGGCGTGCGCGCGGGCCCGGCGGATTTCGGCGACATGGCCTTTCACGTGCCTGGCATCGAGGCCGAGATCGCGCTGCGCCTCGGGCAGGACGTGACGCCCGCCATGGCCGCGAAGCTCGACCATGGCGATGCCGCTTCGCTCATCGATGCCATGGCCGTCTCGGTGGAGATCGTCGATTCGCGCTGGCTGGACCTGGCCGCCACGCCCGCCCTGCTGCGCCTGGCCGATTCGCAGGTGCACGGCGCGCTCGCCATCGGCGAGTGGCAGCCCTATGCGGCCGTCGACTGGGCTTCGCAGCGCTGCGAAACAAAGGTCGGCAGCGCCGAAACCGTGGTGCGCGAAGGCACCCATCCGCTCGCCGATCCGGCGTGGCTGCTGCCGGCCTGGCTGCGCCACGTCACGCGGCACGGGCAGACCGCGCCGGCTGGCACCGTCGTCACCACCGGCTCGTGGGTCGGCATCGTGCCCTGCCGCCGCGGCGATCAGGTGGCGGTGGAGTTCGCGGGCATCGGCGCGCTGCGCTTGAGCGTGTAGCGCCCTCCTCCCACGCCCGAGTACGCCACCAGGAAGTCGAGCACCGCGCGCACGCGCGCCGGCAGCGTGCCGGCCTTGCCGATGTACACCGCATGGATCGGCTCCACCTCGCCGGGGTTGAATTCCTCGAGCAGCGGCACCAGCCGGCCGGCATCGATGTCGTGCTGGACGTGGTACAGCGACAACCGCGCCACGCCGGCGCCGGCAATCGCCAGCTGGCGCAGGGTTTCGCCGTCGCCCGCGCGCACCGGCCCGGCCACGGGCACCGCAATCATTCGTCCATCCACGCGCAGGGGCCAGTCGGGCGTATTGCGGCGGTAGCTCCAACCCAGGCGGTTGTGCGCCTCCAGCTCCTGCGGCGTGCGCGGCGTGCCGTACTTCTCAAGGT
>NZ_JBFTPJ010000601.1:0-5879 GCF_056398445.1 Variovorax sp. 01T439_2 | reverse complement strand
TGCCGCCACCGCGGTGGAAACCCACGTGCGCCTGCGCTGGAGCGACCGCGGCCTGGCGGTGCGCAGCGATGCGGCGCTGCTGCAGCGCATCGTCGGCAACCTGGTGGCCAACGCGCTGCGCCATGCGCCGGCCGGCGGCACCGTGCTGGTGGCCGCGCGCCGCGCCCGCGGAAGGAACGGCGACAGCGTGCGCATCGAGGTGCGCGACAACGGCATCGGCATTGCGCCCATCCACCAGGGCCGGATCTTCGAGGAGTTCTACCAGGTGGCCAACACCGAGCGCGACCGCCGCCGCGGCTTCGGCCTGGGCCTGGCGATCTGCGCGCGCATCGCGGCGCTGCTGGGCACCCGCATCACGCTGCGCTCGGCGCTGCAGGCGGGCAGCACCTTTGCGCTCACGCTGCCTGCGGCCCATGCGGCCGACGCTACGGCGCCCGAACCCGCGCCGCTCGCGCTGACGCCGCTGGCCGGGCTGCACTGCATGGTGGTGGACGACGACCCCGCCATCCTCGACGGCAGCCGCGCGCTGCTGGAGCAATGGGGCTGCCAGGTCGAATGCGTGGCCACCGGCGCCGAAGCCATCGCGCGGCTGGGCACGGGCGACGTGCATTTCGACGCGGTGCTGTGCGACCTGCAATTGGCCGGCGACGCCGACGGCATGGAGGTGATCGACGCCGCCCGGCGCCTGCAGCCCGATGCGCTCGCGGTGCTGGTCTCGGGCGCCACCGGCCCCGAGGTGCTGCAGCGGCTGCGCCACGGCGGCGTGATGCTGCTGACCAAGCCGGTCGCGCCGGCCAAGCTGCGCGCACTGCTCACCACGCGGCGCCATGCGCACGCGGCCTGAACTGCACGCCCCTCTTCCACCAGCATTCACCAGGCATTCACCACGCACCGACCCCGCCATGCTCGACACCGCCGCCCTCAAGGGCATCCGCCCCTTCGTCGCCACGCCCAGCTACAGCGGCGCCATGACCAGCCTCTATGTGCGCAGCCTGCTGGGCCTGGTCAATGCGGCGTGGACGCACGGCTTCGCCATGCAGACACGCTTCCTCGACGGCGACAGCCTGCTTACGCGCGCGCGCAACCGGCTGGTGGCCGAGTTCATGGCCGATGCGCAATGGACGCACCTGTTCTGGATCGACGCCGACGTCGGCTTCGCGCCCGATGCGGCGCTGCGCCTGCTGCTGTCCGGCCGCGACGTGGTGGCCGGCGTCTACCCGCACAAGAACGACGGCTGGCCGGCCCAGGGCCTGGCCCGGCCGCTGCCCGCGGGCGCCACGCAGGCCGACTTCGACGCGCTGCATGCGCGCTATCCGCTGAAYCTGCGCCACACGCCGACCGAAGCCGATGCGGACGGCTTCGTCGAGGTGCTGGACGCGCCGACCGGCTTCATGCTGATCGCCCGCGGCGTGTTCGAACGCATGGCCGCGGCCATGCCCGAGCTGCGCTACACGCCCGAGGCCGGCGACCACGCCAATGCGCACCTGCCGCACTGGCGCTTCTTCGACACCCAGTTCGAGCCCGCCACCGGCCGCTACCTGAGCGAGGACTTCGCCTTCTGCCGGCGCTGGCAGCAGCTGGGCGGCCAGGTGTTCGTCGACCTGCAGTCGCGCCTGTCGCACCAGGGCCTGAAGACCTGGCACGGCGACCTGCCGCGCGCGCTGGGCGCACTGGACGCAACGGGCGGCCAYGGCCTCGCGCGGTGATCCGGCGCGCCGGGTCCGTCACGCCCGCCGGGCCGGCGGATCGAAGCTCCACTGCACCCGCAGCAGGCCCCAGAGCTCTTCCGGCGTGAGGCCGACGCCGGCCGAACGCAGCAGCTCGTCGTGCAGCCCCTCGGGCGGCGGCAGGCCGGCCTGCAGATAGGTGGCGCGCCAGCGCGATTCGTACAGCACGGTGCACTGCCGGGTCCAGCGCACCCGCAGCCCGTGGTGCTGCATGAGCCAGCACATCGCCCGGTCGCACACCGGCGTCAGCGAACGCGGCAGCTGCGACCACGCGCCCCACAGAAACCCGGCCGAGCGGGCCAGGCTGATGCAGTTGGTGTCCACGAAATCCGAGCCCGGCGCCTCGTCCGGCGGAACGATGCGCAGGTGCTCGTGGCCCGGCAGGAACATGTACCGCGAAGAGAACACCGCATCGACCGGCCGGCCCCGCTCCCGGGCCTCGGCGTAGGCCTGCACCACCGAGGCGACGTGGCCGGGCAGGAACAGGTTGTCCGCGTCCAGGAAGCACACCACGTCGGCGCCGTCGGCCAGCGCGCACAGCGCGCCGATGCCGCGTGGCGTGCAGCCGAAGTTGGCGTTGCCGCAGGGCAGCACGATGTGCCGCACCTGCGGCCATTCGGCCAGCAGCCCGGGCTGCGGGAGGCCGTCCGCCACCATGTAGTGCACCACCTGCGCATGGCTCTGCGCATGCACGCTCTGCATGCAGCGGCGCAGCACGGCGGCCGGCTCGCGGTGGTAGGGGGTGACCACGGCCACCCTGAGCGCCGCGCCGTTCACCTCAGCCTCCGCGGTCCACGTGCAGGGGAATGGTGCGCGCCACGCCGGCCGCGGGCCGCGCGGCGGGAAAGAGCGCGGCCGGTCGGCGCGAGGCGCAGGTGCTGGTCTCCCGCCGCACGCTGTGGCTGATGCCGCAGAACTGGTTGCAGCCGCGCATCGCCGTGCGGACGAACTCCGCCTCGCGCCAGAACAGGCGCAAGTCGCCGGGCTTGTCCAGCTGCATGCCCGGAAAGCTGCCCGAGAAGCACAGGCGCGCCACGCCGTAGTGGTCCACCATGATGTTGCGCTCGTAGGTGTTGCAGATGTGTTCCGTCGTGCGCGTGTGCGAGCCCCAGCCGCGCGCCGCGTCCGGGCAGGCGCGCAGCGTGGAGAAGTACATGTGCACCTGGTGCAGCCAGAGCGGGTTCAGCCCCAGGCCGAAGCGCTGGTCGCAGCGGCGGATCACCTCGACCAGCCGGTCCGGGTCCACGTTGCGGTGGGCGGCGAAGAAGGGGTCGACCAGCCCCATCTGGCCGAAGCTGGGCTGCAGGAAGTTCAGCTTCAGCTTGTCGGCGCCCAGCTCGTCCAGCACGAAGGCGTAGAAGTCCTCCAGCTCGAGATAGTTCTCGTCGAAGACGAGGCCCATCACGTTGATCCGGGTGTCGCCGCCCGGCGGGCGCGCCGCCAGCAGCAGGCGCAGCGCGGCGACCGCCTTGCCGAAGGCGCCCTTCACGCCGCGCGTGCGGTCGTGCAGGGCCGGCCGATGGCTGTTGAGCGACACCGAGATGCCGTGCGGGCCCTCGCGGATCATGCGCTCGGCCGTGGCCTCGTCGCGCACGCGGGTGCCGTTGATGACCGACAGGCAGGCCAGGCCCAGTTCGCGGCAGGTGCGCGAGATGTGGAAGTAGTCCTCCAGGTCGAGCATGCTCTCGCCGCCGCAGATCACCACGCTGCCCTGGGGGTTCATCGCGGCGAACTCCGCCAGCACCTCGTGCCGGCGCCCCGGGCCGAGGTAGCGCGCACGGTCGGCGTCGTCGAGCTTCCAGAAGTCGCAGTGCTCGCAGCGCAGGTTGCAGCGCTTGTTCGTCTGGATGAACAGGAACAGGGGCGGCGGCAGGTCGCCCTCCAGCGGCCCGGTGGCAAAGCAGATCGGCGGCGCGCCGAGGTTGCGGTCGAAGGTGTAGGTGTTGGTGTTGGGCAGCTCGCGCACCAGGTCCGAGCCCGGGAAGTCGGGCCGGCGCAGGCTGGCCGTCACGGTCAGCGAGCCGGGCACCACGTCCACCGCATAGCCGGCCGCCGAGGTGAAGCTGCCGTTGATGCCATAGCGCCCCGCGGGGCTGAAGATGCCGGCCGCGCTCGTGGGCGTGCCCAGGAAGCCGGCCGTGCCGTCGCCCAGGATCAGCCCGCCGATGGTGAAGCCGAAGGGCGGGTTGGCCGTGCCGAAGGGCCGGCTGGCGTCGCCGATGACCACCGTGGCCCGCGGCTGCTGCGCGTAGATGAAGTGGTTGTCGCCCGGCGTGATGATCACGGTGCACAGCCCCAGGTAGGCGCAGTGGAACAGGTTGGGCGTGGCGCCCGAGCCGGCGAGGCCGCCGCGCGACTCGCCCACCCAGGTGTCGGCCCAGATGCGCCAGGGCGCGCCGCCGATGCTGCCGCCGCCCGCATTCTGGAAGCGCGCCGCGGCCACCAGGTCGGTGCCCGAGCTGCTGGTGACGGCGGTGTCCAGCGTGAGGTCGCCCGAGAGCGTGCGCACGAACACCGTGTCGGCCGCCATCGAGGTGGCCGACACCAGCTGCGGCTGGTTGCTGCCGGCGTCGAAGCCGGTGACCGACAGCGCRCCGATGCGCACGCCGTCCACGTCCTGGTAGCGGAAGGCGCCGGCGGCGCCGCCGCCCAGCGTGTTCTCGCTCACGTTGTTGGCCGCCTGGTCGAGCAGCACGCTGCCGCGGCTGGAGCGCGCCAGCAGGTGCTGGGCGGTGATCGGTGCTTTCACCGTCTGCGTGATGTCGCCGGCCGAGAGCAGGCCCAGGCGGTCCGCCGTGACGGCGCCGTTCAGCACGATGCCGCCGGCGCCGGCGCCCACGCCTTCGTTCTGCAGCGTGAGCGCGCCGGCGCTCGTCAGCGCGCCGGCCACGGTGATGGTGCCTGCGTGCGTGTTGCTGCCCACCACCACGCTGGGCGCATTCAAGCGCGACATCAGCGCATCCGACAGCGTGAACCCGCCCCCCGCCGCACCGCCCACGGTGATGCCGGCGGCCGTGGCGTCGAAGGCATTGAGCGCCGCGTCCATGCCGCCCGGCCGCAGGTTGATGGTGCCGGCGGCGCTCACCGGCACGTCGATCGCCAGGGCCGGCGCGCTGCCGTCGTTGCTGGCGCGCAGCACCAGGTTGCCGCTGCTTTGCACCTGCGGCGCCGCGCCGGGAGCGCCGGTGGACAAGAGGCCGGTCTGGATCGACACGCCGGGCGTGCCCTGCAGCGAGCTGCCGGTCAGCTCGATGCTGCCGCCGCCGGTGGTGGCCAGGMGCGCGCCGTTTTCCAGCCGCACGCCGCTGTCGGTGCCGTCGACCACCGTGCTGGCAAACAGGCCCTGCAGCGCGATGTTGCCGCTGCCGGTCGTGATGCTGCTGCCGCCGGTGACCAGCACGCCGTGCGTCGCATTGAATGCGCTCGAGCCGCGGTTGAAGTCCTGCACGCCCCGCACCAGCACGTTGCCGCTGGTGGTCGAGATGGCGGTGGGAACCGGAACGCCCACGGCCCGCAGGAACAGCGAATCCAGCTGCACCGCGCTGCCGCTCTGGCCCGTGCCGCCGGTCCCGGTGATCGCCACGTCGCCGGTGGCGCTGTCGATGCGCGCGCCGYTGATGCTCACGCCGCCGCCGGCGATGCTCACGTCGCCGCCGGCGCCCGCATCGGACTGGCCGACGCGCGTGTCGATGCGGGTGCCCTGGAGCAGCACGAAGCCCGAGGGCGCGCCGGTCTGCCCGTTGAGGATCGACACCGCCCCGCCGTTGGTGCTGATCTGGTTGTTGAAGCGGCTGGTCACCGAATCGTAGATGCCGCCCACGCCGTGCGCATGGATGGACACCGCGCCGCCGCCCGTGTCGATGGTGCCGTCCACGTCGATGTTGATGTCGCTGAACGCGGGGCTGGCGCCGACGAAGCCGGAGTCCAGCGTGACGCTGCCGCCGCGCGTGTGCACGTCGCCGCTGAACGCGACGAACTGGGTGCTGCTCGGCCCGTCCGTCACAAGGCTCAGGTTGCCGCCGCCGGTGTCGATGCTGGCGGAGTTGAAGACCACTTCGGCATAGCCCGTGCCCGTGGCGTGCGCCAGCACGCTGCCGCCGTTGGTGGAGATGACGGCCTGGTCGGCCCCCGTATTGCCGAAGTAATGGACAC
>NZ_JBFTPJ010000600.1:0-4997 GCF_056398445.1 Variovorax sp. 01T439_2 | reverse complement strand
CAGCAGCACCGTGACCACGCCGAACATCAGCGAATGGAAGTGCGCGCCGCCGCCCACCACCAGCTGCAGCGCCTCGCCCATGGCCGCGATGTCGGCCGCGATGTTGATGGTGTTGGCCACCACCAGCAGCGACACCAGGGCGAACAGGAAGCCGCGCGGCATGTGCTCGCGCAGGTTGGCCGCCACGCCCTTGCCCGTGACCCGGCCGATGCGCGCCGACACCAGCTGGATCGCCACCATGAACGGCAGCGACAGGAACACCGTCCAGAGCAGGCCGGTGCCGAACTGGGCGCCGGCCTGGGTGTAGGTGGCGATGCCGGAGGGGTCGTCGTCGGCCGCACCGGTGACGACGCCAGGCCCCACGTGGCGCAGGAACGACGGAATACGTTTCTTCATGTGGCCCGATCGTGGCACGCCGAGCCTGACCGCCAGATGATCTTGCGCAGGCTTTTCACCGAAAAATGCGCGAAGGTCCTGCGCCTTTCCCCTACCCCGCCCGCTCGGAGAACAGCGCCGTGATCACCTGGCGCAGCCAGCGGTTGGCCGGATCGGCCTCGAAGCGCCTGCTCCAGTGCAGCGACACCGTGAAGTCGCGCAGCGGGAACGGCGGCTCGACGATGGCGTAGCCGCCTTCCTCGGCAAAGCCGCGCGCGATGTTGCGCGGCATCACCACCGCCAGGTCGGTGGCACGCACGATGGCCGGCAGCACCATGAAGTGCTCGGTGGTCAGGCGCAGCCGGTCCTCGAGGTTCAGCAGCTGCAGGATGCGCAGGGTCTCGGCGTGCGTGCGCACCGCCACGTAGTCGAGCTCCTGCAGCGCCTCGAGCAGCGCCTGGCCGCTGCGGCGCCGCTTCGTCACGAACGGGTGCCCCTTGCGCAGCAGCACGATGTAGCGGTCCTTCAGCAGCTGGGCGCGCTGCGTGTCCTTCACCTTGGGCAGGAAGCCGAAGGCGAAGTCGATCCGGCCGCTGTCGAGCGCGGCGGCAATGTCGCCGGTGGCCAGCGGCATGGTCTCGATGCGCACGCCCGGCGCCAGCTCGCGCAGCCGCGCCATCAGCGCGGGCAGGAAGCGGCCTTCGCCGATGTCGCTCATGTGGATGCGGAACAGCTTGCGCGAAGCGGCCGGATCGAAACGCTCGGGCTCGGCCAGCGCCTGCTGCAGCATGGCCAGCGCCGCCTGCACCGGCACCGCCAGGCGCTCCGCCCGCGGTGTGGGCGCCACGCCGCCGGGAGTGCGCGTGAAGAGCGCACACTGCGAGACCCCCAGAAAAAAGAGACACGATGGAAGTTTCATTCAGCAAGGAAGTCGAGCTGCTGCGCCTGGGCGCCGGCGACACCTTCCACGGCGAGGGCATCCTCGCCATCACCAAGGGCCTGCTGCAGTCGGGCGTGGCCTACGTGGGCGGCTACCAGGGCGCGCCGGTGTCGCACCTGCTCGACGTCATGGTGCAGGGCAAGGCCTACATGGACGAGCTCGGCGTGCATGTGGAAGCCTGCTCCAACGAAGCCTCGGCCGCGGCCATGCTCGGCGCCTCCATCCACTATCCGCTGCGCGGCGCCGTCACCTGGAAGTCGATAGTCGGCACCAACGTGGCGGCCGATGCGCTGTCCAACCTCTCTTCGCCGGGCGTGACCGGCGGCGTGCTGGTGGTGGTGGGCGAGGACTACGGCGAAGGCGCCAGCGTGATCCAGGAGCGCACGCATGCCTATGCGCTCAAGTCGAGCATGTGCCTGCTCGATCCGCGGCCCGACCTGGGCGTGATGGTGCGCATGGTGGAAGAAGGCTTCCGCCTTTCGGAGGCCTCGAACATGCCCTGCCTGATGGAACTGCGCATCCGCACCTGCCACGTGCGCGGCAGCTTCGAGTGCAAGGACAACATCGCGCCCGCGGTGTCGACCCGCGCGCTGATGAGCGAGCCCGCGGGCTTCGACTACATGCGGCTCGCGCATCCGCCCGTCACCTTCCGCCATGAAAAACTCAAGGGCGACGAGCGCATTCCGGCCGCGCGGCGCTACATCGTGGAGCACGGGCTCAACGAGCTGGTGCCGGGCGGCCGGCATGCCGACCTGGGCATCGTGGTGCAGGGCGGGCTCTACAACGCGCTCGTCCGCAGCCTGCAGCAGCAGGGCCTGGCCGATGCCTTCGGCGAGACCGACATCCCGATCCTGGTGCTCAACGTGACCTACCCGCTGGTGCCCGAGCAGGTCGCCGACTTCTGCCTGGGCAAGCGCGCAGTGCTCGTGGTGGAGGAAGGCCAGCCCGAATACATCGAGCAGGACATCGCCACCCTCTTGCGCCGGCGCGACATCCAGACGCCGCTGCACGGCAAGGACATGCTGCCTTCGGCCGGCGAATACGGCGTCGAGGTGCTCGCGGGCGGCCTCGGCGCCTTCGCCGCGAAATACATCGAGAGCGGCGAGGCTTCGTCTTCCGCCAAGGCCTGGCTGGCCGGCAACCGCGAGCGCCGCGAGGCGGTGGCGCGCCAGCTCGAGACGCTGCTGCCCAACCGGCCGCCGAGCTTCTGCGTCGGCTGCCCCGAGCGGCCGGTGTTCTCGGCACTCAAGCTCGCGCAGCAGGAGACCGGGCCGGTGCACATCGCGGCCGACATCGGCTGCCATGCCTTCGGCACCTTCGAGCCCTTCTCGATGGGGCATTCGATCCTGGGCTACGGCATGAGCTTGGCAAGCCGCGCGGGCGTGGCGCCCATGATGAACCGCCGCACGCTGTCGATCATGGGCGACGGCGGCTTCTGGCACAACGGCCTGCTCACGGGCGTGCAGAGCGCGCTCTTCAACGGCGACGACGCGGTGCTCTTGATCTTCAAGAACGGCTACACCTCGGCCACCGGCACGCAGGACATCATCTCCACGCCCGACGACGAGACGAAGGAGCGCGCCGTCGACAAGCAGCAGAGCCTGGTCGACAAGAACCAGACCATCGAGGCCACGCTCACGGGCCTGGGCGTCAAGTGGATGCGCACCGTCACCACCTACGACGTGGAGCGCATGCGCAAGACGCTGACCGAGGCGCTCACCAGCGACTTCAACGGCCTCAAGGTGGTGATTGCCGAGGGTGAATGCCAGCTCGAGCGGCAGCGCCGCATCAAGCCCTGGATTGCCGGCCTGCTCAAGAAGGGCGAGCGCGTGGTGCGCGTGAAGTACGGCGTGGACGAGGACGTGTGCAACGGCGACCACGCCTGCATCCGCCTGTCGGGCTGCCCCACGCTCACGCTCAAGGACAACCCCGATCCGCTCAAGGTCGACCCCGTGGCCACCGTGATCGACGGCTGCGTGGGCTGCGGCCTGTGCGGCGAGAACGCGCATGCGGCCACGCTGTGCCCGAGCTTCTACCGCGCCGAGGTGGTGCAGAACCCGAAGTGGCACGAGCGCCTGCTGCACGCACTGCGCGGCGCCGTGGTGCGCGTGCTGCAACCCGCATGAGAGACGACCGCATGGAACAGAACCGCCCCATCTCCCTGCTCGTCTGCGCCCTGGGCGGCGAAGGCGGCGGCGTGCTCACCGAATGGCTGGTCGACATCGCGCGCCGTGCCGGCCATGCCGCGCAGAGCACGTCGATTCCCGGCGTGGCGCAGCGCACCGGCGCCACCACCTACTACATCGAGGTGTTCCCGGTGCCGCTCGCGCAGCTGGCCGGCCGGCGCCCGGTGTTCAGCCTGAGCCCGGTGCCGGGCGCGCTCGACGCCATCGTGTCGTCGGAGCTGCTCGAGACCGCGCGCCAGATCGGCAACGGCATGAGCGCGCCGCTGCGCACGCTGGTCATCAGTTCGTCGGCGCGCATCTTCACCACCGCCGAGCGCATGCAGCCCGGCGACGGCCGCGCCGATGCGCAGCGCCTCGTCGACGTGGTCAAGGCCTTCAGCCGCGAACACCATGTGTTCGACATGAACGCCATGGCACGCGAGACCGGCACGGTGGTCAGCGCGGTGATGCTCGGCGCCATCGCGGGCAGCGGCCTGTTTCCGTTTCCGCGCGAGGCCTACGAACACGTGGTGCGCGGCGGCGACGCCTGCGCGCCCGAGAAGCTGGGCAGGATGGCCGCGGCCAGCCTGCGCGGCTTTGCGGCCGGCTTCGAGGCCGTGGGCACGCCGCGCGCGCAGGCCGCCTTCGTGAGCAGCGTGCTGGCCGCCGACACGCGCGACGCGCCGCCGCCGCCGCGCGACCTGCCGGACGAACTCGCGCGGCGCTTTCCGCCCGCCGTGCACGACATGCTCGCGCTCGGCCATGCGCGCGTGCTCGACTACCAGGACGCCGGCTACGCCGCGCTCTACGCCGAGCGGCTGGGCCGCGTGCTCGATGCCGAGCGCGCCGCCGACCCGGCCGGCGCGCAGGGCTTTGCCATCACCCGCGAAGCCGCGCGCTGGCTCGCGCTGTGGATGGCCTTCGACGACATCGTGCGCGTGGCCGCGCTCAAGGGCCGCGCGAGCCGTGCACAGCGCGTGCGGCATGAAGTGCGCGCGGCCGAGGAAGACATCGTGAAGGTCTACGACCATTTCAAGCCCGGCGCGGCCGAGTTCGCCGCGCTGCTGCCGCCGGGCCTGGCGCGCCGCGTCACCGCATGGGACCGCGGCCGGCAGGCCCGCGGCCTCGCGCCCTGGGCGCTGCCGTTGAAGGTGGGCAGCCATTCGGTGGCCGGCATGGCGTCGCTGCGCCTCTTGTCATCGCTGAAGTGGCTGCGCCGCCGCGGCCAGCGCTTTGCCGAGGAGCAGGCACTGATCGAGCGCTGGCTCGCGGCGGTGGAAGCCGGCACGCGCGAAGCCTGGGTGCTGGGCCACGAGCTTGCGCTGTGCGGCCGGCTCATCAAGGGCTATGGCAGCACCAACGAGCGCGGCAAGGAAAACCTGCTGCACCTGGCCGGCCATCTGGCGGCGCAGCCCGGCGTGGCGCCGGCCGAGCGCGCCCAATCGGTGGCGGCGGCGCGCACCGCCGCGCTGGCCGACGATGCCGGCCGCGCGCTCGATGCCGCGCTGGTGGCGCAC
>NZ_JBFTPJ010000599.1:0-3757 GCF_056398445.1 Variovorax sp. 01T439_2 | reverse complement strand
CCTGTTTCCCATCGCGAGTGCCGGGCTGGTGCRCAACTCGGCCCTGGCGTTCGCCGCGCTGCTGGCGATGGGCTTCGATGCGGATGCCGCCTGCGCGCGCATGCCCGGGGTGCGGCTTCCCGCGTCGGTGATGCAGGTGCACACGCTGCGCACCCGGGCCGGCATCGAGGCCACGCTGATCGACGACAGCTGGAACGCCGAGGTCATGTCGATGCGCAACGCGATGGAGTTCGTGCGCACCTACCGGCGTGCGGACGATGCGCCGGTGCAGCGCAAGATCGGCGTGCTCGGGCGCATCGTGAACCTCGGGCGCGATTCGCAAGCCCTGCACCGCGGCCTTGCCGAACCGCTGCTGGCCTCCGGCATCGAGCACCTGGTGACGCACGGCGCAGAGATGCGCTGGCTGCGCGCGGATGTACCGGCCGGGCTGCTCGGACCGCACTTCGACGATGCCGAGAAACTCGCGGACTACCTCGGCACCTTCCTGCGCGACGGCGACCTGGTGCTGCTGAAGGGCGACCGCGTCGGTTCCGACTTCGGCACCATCCCCCAAAGGCTGCAGCAGCTGTGACACCCATGGCCGCATGGCGACGGTGCACCCGCTTCGCGTGGCTCCTGCTGGCGCTCGCGCAGGCGGCGTGCGCACAACGCGCAGGCCCCGATCCGCGCGTGCCGGCCACCTCCGAAGACCAGGCGCTGCAATGGAACCAGCCTGCCGTACGCGCAAACTGCCCCGACCGGCGCGGCTACCTCTGGGTGCAGCCGGCCGAAGGGCCGGCCTGCATCCGCTACTTTGCAAGCGACGAGATCGATGGCGCGCGCGTGGCCATCGTGCAGTTCTCCGGCGACCGCGACGGCGTGATGGACCAGCCGCCCGCGCGCATCCCCGGCAACACCGCGGCGCTGCGCACGCTCGACGCGCAGCGCAGCCGCAACCGCTCCGGCGTGCCGTGGATCTTCATGGCGCGGCCCGGCACCTACGGCTCGTCGGGGGACCATCGCAAGCGGCGCGAGCCCGTGGAATTCCATGCCTTGGACGCGGCGCTCGATGCGCTCATGCAGCGCCACCAATTGCAGCGCATCGTGATCCTGGGCCACAGCGGCGGCGCCACGGCCGGCGCGGCGCTCCTCACCATGGGCCGCACGCGCGTGGCCTGCGCGGTGCTGACTTCGGGCGCCTATGGCCTGCTCGAACGCGCGCGCATGCTGGGCATGTCGAGGGGCGGCCGGACCGACACCACCGGCAGTGCGCAGTTCTACGATCCGCTCGAGCATGTGGGCGGCATCGTGCGCGACCCGTCGCGGCGCATCGTGCTGATCGGCAACCGCGACGACCGGAACACGCCCTTCGCCCTGCAGCAGCGCTTTGCCGATGCGGTGGCGCAGGCGGGCCACCGCATCGAGCTGCAGACCCACGCGGCCGAGCCGCCCACCCACCACGACCTCACGGACGGCATCGGCCTGCAAACCGCATCGCTGTGTGCGCGCGAGGCGCTTTTTCCACCAACTCCAGCAACCGAATGAGCAGCAACATCACCACCCGCGAATTCGGCCGCATGCCCGACGGCCGCATCGTGACCGAATACACCCTGGACAACGGCCTGGGCCTGCGCCTGGGCGCCATCAACCATGGCGGCATCGTCACCGCATTGCACGTGCCCGACCGGCATGGGCGCAGCGGCAACATCGTGCTCGGCCTGCCGAGCCTTGCGGACTACCTGGGCCCGCATCCGCACCTGGGCACCATCGTCGGGCGCTATGCGAACCGGATCGCGGGCGGGCGCTTCACGCTCGATGGCGCCCAGCACCAGCTCCCGCTGAACAACGGCGCCAACTCGCTGCACGGCGGGCACCGGGGCTTCGGCACGCGCTTCTGGCAGATCGAGCCGGTGCCGGTGGACGGCGCGGCGGGCGAGGAAATCGCCATCGAGCTTCGCTACACCAGCGCCGATGGCGAAGAAGGCTTTCCGGGCGAAGTGCAGCTGACGGTGCGCTACGCGCTCAGCACCCGCGAGAACACCTGGCGCATCGACTACCGCGCCGTGACCGACCGGCCCACGGTGCTGAACCTGAGCCACCACGACTACTTCAACCTGGCGGGCGAGGGCGCGGTGCTGGACCATCGGCTCACCATTCCCGCGAGCCGCTACTGCCCCGTGGATGCAGGCCTGATTCCCCTGGGCCTTGCGCCGGTGGCCGGAACGCCGTTCGACTTCCGCGCGGCCACGCCGGTCGGCGAGCGCATCGATGCGCCGCACGAGCAATTGCGCGTCGCCGGCGGCTACGACCACAACTGGGTGCTCGACCGCGAGCCCGCCGGCCTGGCGTTGGCGGCGCGGCTCGAGCACCCGCCGTCAGGCCGCGTGATGGAGGTGCACACGACCGAGCCGGCGGTGCAGTTCTATTCGGGCAACTTCCTCGACGGCAGCCTGCGCGGCGCCGATGGCGAGAGCTTGCGGCGCGGCGCCGGGCTGTGCCTGGAAACGCAGCACTATCCCGATTCGCCGAACCAGCCGGACTTTCCTTCGACGGTGCTGCGGCCGGGCGAAGTGTTCAGCAGCAGCACGCTGCACCGCTTCGGCACACTGGCCTAGCCCCCGAACTCGGCCGCAAGCAGGCCGGGGCTGCCGATGCGCACCGCGAACAACCCGCCGGCCAGCGGCTCGGCCTCGAACTGTTCGGCCGTGAGCCCGCTGCGCGCGGTGCTGATGTAGAGCGTGCACAGGTCCTCGCCGCCGAAGGCGCAGTCCGTGACGTTGCTTGCGGGCAGTTCGATGCGGCACAGCTCGGCGCCGCTCAGCGGGTCGTGGCAGCTCACGCAGTGGCCGCCCCAGTGCGCGATCCAGAGGCGGCCGGCCGCGTCGGTCGTCATGCCGTCGGGCAGGCCATCGCCCTCGGCAAAGCGAAGCCACACCCGCTTGTTGCCCACGGTGCCGGCTGCGCTGTCGAAGTCGTAGGCATACACGCAGCCTTCGACCGTGGCATTGAAGTACATCGTGCGTTCGTCGAGCGACCAGGTCGGCCCGTTGGTCACGGCAAAGCCGTCGTCGTGGCGCGTGCAGCGGCCGTCGGCGTCGAAGCGGTAGAGCGCGCCGGTCGGTGCCACGCAGTCGAAGTCCATGGTGCCGCCCCAGAAGCGGCCCTGGCGGTCGCACTTGCCGTCGTTGAAGCGGTTGCCGGGCCGGTCGGGCTCAGGCTGGTGCAGGTAGCGCGGCGCCGCATCCACCGCGGGATCGAACAAGGCGAAGCCGCGGCGCATGGTGACGATCAGCCCCGGCGCGTTGGCGCGCTCGGCCAGCGCGGTGATCTCCTCGTCGAACTGCCAGCTGCGCCGCGCGCCGCTGGCCGGGTCGAGCCGGTACAGGCGGCTTTCGAGGATGTCGATCCAGTAGAGCGCCCGTTCGCGCGGCGACCACAGCGTGCCCTCGCCGAGCGTGGCGCCCGCGGGCCACAGGCACTCGGGCTGGCCGAGGATCGATGGCACGCCAAGGGGCGTGGGAGTGGATGCGGTGCGGCCGGTCTGGGTCATTTGTTTTGCGCCTTTGTTGTCTCTGTCCTTGACGCGGCGGATCGTATCAAGGCATATTGATAATAGAAACCAAACTATTTGGCATCAAGTGATATTGATTTTGCAATGTCACCGCCAGCTCTCTGGAGACACGCATCTTGAAGGATTCCCCGCAGCTTTCGATCCATCCCAGCCTGAAGGGCCGCACTGTGTTCGTCACCGGCGGCGGCAGCGGCATTGGCGCGGCCA
>NZ_JBFTPJ010000598.1:0-3758 GCF_056398445.1 Variovorax sp. 01T439_2 | reverse complement strand
GGACACACCCATCATGAAAACACCCAGGCAAAGGCCCGCCGCTCAAGACGCGGGCGGCCGTGAAGCCGTGGTCCTGGCGCTCGGCGAGCAGCTCAGCGCACTGCTCAGCGCCTCGCGCGCATTGACGATCGAGACGTCCGCGGAATTCCACCCCGACCTGCCATCCGCGGCATTTCACATTGCCCGTTGGCTTCACGCGTTCGGGCCGGCCAAGGCGAGCCGCATTGCCGAAGGCGTGGCGATGGACCGCAGCGCCACGAGCCGGTTGATCTCGAAGCTGGTCGAGCTGGAGTTGGCAGAAGTGAAGCCCGACCCGCTGGACGGTCGCGGCGTGGTCGTGAGCTTGAGCCGCCGCGGCAAGAGCGCGATCAGCCGTGCCGTTCACCGCAAAGGAGATGCACTGCATGCTCGCATCGAGCAGTGGAGCGATGCGGAGGTGAAGCAGCTCGCGTCATTGCTCCGGCGGTTCAACGGCCTGCCGGAGGAGGGCGGGGCTTGAAAGCAGGCTCCAGGCTTTTTCTCGCAGGGCATGCCGCTCAGCGGAGCCTTGCGCTCCGTTTGCCGATTGGCAGGCGCCACAGGTCGTAGCGCTCGTCCCCGCTCTTGACCGAACCCGCAAAGTGGCTGCTCAAGGAACTGGACGTGAAGACCAGGTCGCCGCCCGCAGCGTGCGGCCGTCGGGCGACAGTGCAATGCCGTCTGGGGCCGGCAACCGACCGACGGCAATGGGGCGTTTGCGTGCCTATGGTTATCGTCGGTTGGCCTGCAGTGCCGGGCGAGGGGGCATCCCCGTGTAGGTGCGTGGTCTCAGCGTCCACACCAAAACCGCCACCACCGGGGTCGTGTGGCCCTCATCACCTGTCGCGCGCAAGCCAATACTCAACACGGTGCTCTGCATCATTCCGCTTTTCGATCGCCCGCGCTCCAGACAGCTCACACAACCGCGCAATCAGACTCGACACCTCGTTGACGTGATGGCAGTGCGATACCCCGCCCGGCTTTTCTTGCGCTGGCATCAGCGGCTCTTCAATTCCCTCCAGCGCCCCAACAACAATTCGGACCCAGCCGATCAGCGCGCAGGATCCATGCGCAGCCGGTACGCCACGCCATCGCGGCCGGGGTCGGCGCCGCCGTGCAGGCCATCGGCCTGTACCTGCACGCCGTGCACCCAGCCGATGGTGTAGTTGTATGGGTTGCGGCCAATGGCGTAGCCCTGTGCTTCCAGTGTGCGCGTGGTGGAGCGCGGAATGCGGTTGCACACGTCGATGGCGTTGCTGGTGGACGAGAAGCGCGGCGCCGACACGGCGGCCTGCATTTCCATGCCGTGGTCGATCGCGTTGAGCAGCACCTGCAGCACGCCCATCGCGATCTGCGTGCCGCCCGGTGCGCCGAGCACCACGTCGAGCTCGCCGTCCTTGAAGGTCATGGTGGGGCAGGACGAAGTGAAGCGGCTCTTGCCCGGCTGGATGCTGCCGGCGCGGCCCGGGCGCGGGTCGAACACGCCCATGCAGYCGTTGTAGAGGAAGCCCATGCCCGGGGTGATGATGCCCGAGGGCATGGCGAGCGAGTGGGTCAGGGACACGGCGTTGCCGTCGGCGTCCACCACGCTCAGGTGGGTGGTGTCGCGCGGCACGGGCGCACCGGGGTTCACGCGCTCCACGCTGAAGCGATGGCCTGTGCGGATCTGCTCGGCCACTTCACGGGCCATGTCCTTGGACAGCAACCGGTCCAGGGGCACGTCGAAGAACTTCGGGTCGCCAATGCAGCGGTCCTTGTCGATCGTCGCCTTCTTCATGGCCTCGCACACCGTCTGCAGATAGTCGGGGCTGTTGTGCTCCAGGCTCGCCAGATCGAAGTGCTCGAGGATGTTGAGCATCTCCAGCAGCATGGCGCCGCCGCCCGGGGGCTGGTTGGTCGTGATGGTGCGGTCGCGGTAGTGGCCCACCAGCGGCGCGTTGCGCTGCACCTGGTAGCGGGCCAGATCGTCGAGTGTGATCAGCGCGCCCAGCGACTGCAGGTGCGCCACCATCTTGTGCGCCAGGTCGCCCTGGTAGAACGGGCGCGCGCCTTCCTCGGCGATCTGGCGCAGCACGGCGGCCATGCCTTCGTTGCGCAGCGGTGCACCGATGGGCTTGGGACGGCCGTCGGGGCGGCAGTACAGCTGGCGGCTGTCCTCGCAGTACTGCAGGCGCTCCAGGTTGCCGACGCGGCCCATGCTGGGCTCGTCGATCCAGAAGGCGTGCATGCCGGGGCGCACAAAGTAGCCGTCCGCGGCCCAGCGGATGGCGGGCTCCACCACCTGCCGCCACGGCAAGCGGCCGTGCGCCTGGTGCATGGCCTCCAGGCCCTTGAGCGTGGCCGGCGTGCCGATGGACTGGGGGCCGATGTCGTTGACGCGGCCCTTGAGGATGAAACCGAAGCCGTCCTTGGTCTCGCCCTCCAGCAGGTGCTCCCACATGTCTTCCCTGGCCGCCAGCGGAGCGGGCGAGTGGAAGTCGAAATATTCATGCACCTGGGCGCCGGGCAGGTACACGGCGGCGGTGCCAAAACCTGCGATGCCGCACATCAGCGGATCGACCACCGTCTGCGCCAGCGCGGTGGCCACGGCGGCGTCCACCGCGTTGCCGCCTGCGCGCAGGATGTCGATGCCGGATTCGGCGGCCTCCGGCTGTGGGCAGACCACCATGGCTTCTTTTTTCATGAGGTRTGAGGACGAACCCCTTGCTGCATCGGCGACACAACAAAGGGTGAGGATGGAAGGGGGTGGCGCTTGCGCAAGCCGCCGGCTTACTTGGCGCTGAGGTTCAGGGCCCCGAGTGTGGGACCCCAGGCCTTGGCGTCACGCGCCGCCGTCTCCATGACCAGCGCGGAAGGGCCGGACATGGGGATCACGCCCATGCTCTTGAGCTTGGCCTRCACCTCGGGGCTGTTGTGGAAGGCTGTGGTCGCCTTGTTGAGCTTTTCCACGATGTCGGGCGGCGTGCCGGTGCGCGCCACCACGGCACTCCAGCCCATGTTGTCGAAGCCCTTCACGCCCAGCTCGCCAAGGGTCGGCACATCGGGCAGCTCGGGGGTGCGCTGTGGCGACAACACGGCCAGTGGATTGAGCTTGTGGTTCTTGATGTGGGGCAGGGCCGTGCCATACACCGGTGCCATCACTTCGGTCTGCCCACCGATGGTGGCCAGGATGCCGTCGGCCTCGCCCTTGTAAGGGATGTGGGTCATCGAAATGCCCAGGGCATTGCTCACCAACTCGACCGCCAGATGGGTGGAGTTGCCCAGTCCGGCGGACGCGAAGTTCAGCTTGCCGGGCGCCGCCTTGGCTTTTTCCGTCAGGTCCTTGAGCGTCTTGATGCCCGTGGCCGGGTTGGCCGACAGCACGAACGGCACCGTGGTCAGCATGGTCACGCCCACGAAATCCTTCTCGGGGTTGTAGGGCAGCGGCTTGTAGGTGAACTGGTTGAGCACCATCAGCGACACGCTGCCCAGCAGCAGGGTGTAGCCATCGGCGGGCGCATTCAGCGCGCTTTGCGCGGCAATGAGGCCGCCCGCACCGGGCTTGTTCTCCACCACGATGGTGGCGCCGATGGCCTTGCCTGCGTGTTCGGCCCACAGGCGTGCGATCGTGTCGCTGCTGCCGCCCGGGGCCTGCGATACGACCAGGCGCACGGGCCGGCTGGGGTAGGCGGCTTGCGCGTACACGGTGGTGGCCGTGGCGGCCGCGACCGCGACGCCCATCAGGATCTTGCAGACGTTCG
>NZ_JBFTPJ010000597.1:0-3758 GCF_056398445.1 Variovorax sp. 01T439_2 | reverse complement strand
CTTTCAGGACGGCCCCGACGTTCTCCAGGACCTGCCGAGCCTGTGCCGCAAAACTCGCATCGACGAGCTTTTCTCCTGCCGACGTGATGGGGAGTTGGCCGGAAACAAAGACGAATCCGTTGGCGACGGTTCCATGCGAGTAATGACCGCCCGGTTGCGCAAGGTCAGCAGGGTTGATCGGGGTTACCTTGTTGGCGCACATCTCCGAATTCCTACAGCGCCTTGGTCAGTTCCGGCACGGCCGTGAACAGATCCGCTTCCAGTCCGTAGTCGGCGACGGAGAAAATCGGGGCCTCCGGGTCTTTGTTGATCGCCACGATCACCTTGGAATCCTTCATGCCCGCCAGATGCTGGATCGCGCCGGAAATCCCTGCTGCGATGTAAAGCTGCGGTGCCACGATCTTGCCGGTCTGGCCCACCTGCAGGTCGTTCGCAGCGTAGCCCGCGTCCACCGCAGCACGGCTCGCGCCAATGGCCGCGCCCAGCTTGTCGGCCAGTGGCGTCATGATCGCGATGAACTTCTCGCTGCTGCCCAGTGCTCTTCCGCCGGACACGATGATCTTGGCCGCAGTCAACTCCGGCCGGTCACTCTTGACGAGTTCGGCGCTCACGAAGGTGCTTTTGCTGCTGGCGGGTACGGTAGCGATCTGCTCGATGGCTGCACTGCCGCCGGTGGCCGCTGCCGGATCGAAGCCGGTGGTGCGCACGGTGATCACGTTCTTCTCGGTCAGGCTCTGCACTGTCGCAATGGCGTTGCCCGCGTAGATCGGGCGTTCGAAGGTGTCGGCGCCGTGGATCTTGGTCACCTCCGAGATCTGACCCGCATCCAGCACCGCTGCGACCCGAGGCGCGATGTTCTTCCCGCTGGCCGTCGCCGGAAACAGGATATGGCTGTAGTCGCCGGCCAGCGCCACAACTTGCGCGGCGACATTCTCGGCCAGGCCATGCGCGAAGGCCTCACTGTCGGCGCGGATCACCTTGGCCACGCCCACGATGCCTGCCGCGGCCTCGGCGGCATCGCTCGCGTTGTGCCCCGCGACGAGGATGTGCACATCGCTGCCGCAGGCGAGCGCCGCGGTCACGGTATTGAGGGTCGTCCCCTTGAGGCGGGCGTTGTCGTGCTCGGCAATGACGAGAGCGGTCATGTTTAGATCACCTTGGCTTCGGTCTTGAGTTTTTGCACCAGCGCGGCAACGTCGGGCACTTTGATACCAGCCGAGCGCTTCGCGGGTTCGGTGACCTTGAGGGTCGTCAGGTACGACGTGAGTGCGACGCCAAGGTCCTCGGGCTTCACGGTCTCGAGCGGCTTCTTCTTGGCCTTCATGAYGTTGGGCAGCGTCACGTAGCGCGGCTCGTTCAGGCGAAGGTCGGTGGTGACGACGGCGGGCAAGCTGACCGAGATGGTTTCCAGGCCGCCGTCGACTTCGCGCGTGACCGTGGCCTTGCCTTCGGCGACTTCGACCTTGGAGGCGAAAGTGGCCTGCGGCAGGTCCGCCAGCGCGGCGAGCATCTGGCCGGTCTGATTGCAGTCATCGTCAATCGCCTGCTTGCCCAGAATCACAAGACCGGGCTGCTCTCTGTCCACCAGGGCCTTGAGCAGCTTGGCTACCGCCAGAGGCTGAAGCTCTTCGGTCGTTTCGACAAGGATGCCGCGATCCGCACCGATGGCCATGGCCGTGCGCAGCGTTTCCTCGCACCGCGCCGGCCCGCAGGAGACGGCAACGATCTCGGTAGCCGCACCCTTTTCCTTCAAGCGCACAGCCTCTTCGACCGCGATTTCGTCGAAGGGGTTCATGCTCATCTTCACGTTGGCGATGTCCACGCCCGTGTGGTCCGATTTCACCCGGACCTTCACGTTGTAGTCGACCACGCGTTTGACGGCGACAAGGATCTTCATGAAGCTCGCCTTTCCGTCAATCGAACTTGGCGCCGGACATTTCGATCCTCACCTTCTGGCGAGGCTTGTCCTTTGCGATGAAGGCGGCGAATTCTTCGGGCGTGCTTGCAGCCACCTCGAACGCGACGTCATCGATGTAGGTCTTTCTGAACGCCGGCTCCAGGAGAATCTTTCGCACCGATCCCGCGATGGCATTGACCACTTCGGCATTGGTGCCGCGCGGCGCGAACAGGCCCATGTTCAAGTTCGACTCGATGTCTGGATACCCGCTCTCGGTGAACGTCGGGACCGTGGGCAGCAGCTTGGCCCGCTGCGCGCCCGAGATGCCCAGCGCTTTCAGCTTGCCGGACCGCAGGAATGGCTCCACCGCGGAAGGGACACCGAACGCGACCTGCACCTGCGAAGCCAGCATGTCCTGGATGACCGGCGCCAGTCCCTTGTACGGCACGTGCGTCATCTTCAATCCGTAGGTCTTCTCGACGTAGGCCATGGAAAGGTGCGTGATGTTGCCGATACCCGCCGAGCCATAGTTGACGCGCTGCGGATTCGCACGCGCGTAGGCGATGAACTCGCGCATGTTCGAGGCTGGGAAGTCGCTCGGCACGAACAGCACAAGGTTCGCCAGTGCGAGGCGGGTGACGGGGACCATCGCATCCGGGTCGTAGGACAGCTTCTTATAGAGATACTGGTTCTGAGAAAAGGCCGAGTCGGTCGCCATCAGCAGGGTGTAGCCGTCGGGCGTTGCGTGAGAGAGCTCCGTAGCCCCGATGATCTCGTTGGCACCGGGCCTGTTGTCGACGATGGTGGCGACCTTCCACACGTCGTTGAGTCGGGCGCCCAAGCCACGCGTGATGATGTCGACCGGGCCGCCGGCAGAGTACGGCACGATGATGCGAACGGGCTTCGAAGGGAAGCTGTCCGCCGAGTGCGTAGGAAGAGAGAAAAACGAAACTGCCAGCGCGATAGCAAGGGAAATGAATTGCTTCATGACTGTTCCTTTGATTGATGAGATTGACTAATTCCAGAAGCGTTCGAACGAAGCTGCGCGACGCTCGGTAAACGCATCCAGCCCTTCTTGCCACTCGCTCTTCGGCACATCCTTTGGCGAGGAAAGCACCCTGTCCCATGCAATGGGCGCATGCGCGCGAAGGTTGGCCTTGACGGCCGCAAGGGCGCCGGGAGGCGATGTCTCCACGACGGCCCGCACGAGTTCCAGGGCTTCTTCGGCTACATCGCCAGAGGACACCAAGCGATTGACCAGGCCAAGGCTCAAAGCCTCAGCGGCCGGAATGCGCCTGCGGGAAAGGATCAGGTCCAGCGCCCGCCGCTGGCCCACCACGCGCGGCAGGAGCGCCAGCGCGGTGTTCGGAATCACACCGTGCCCAAGCTCGGGCATCGCAAACCACGCGGCGTCGCTCGCCACGGCCAGGTCGCAGGCGAGCACGAGCTCCATGCCGCCGCCGAGCGCGGGGCCTTGGATGGCGGCAATCACGGGACGATCAAGTTCCGAGAGCCGCTTGAACATCAGCGCCGGGTCTTCGCTCGGATCCTTGCCTTCCATCCAGCCATCGCGCAGATCGTCGATGTTCGCGCCAGCACARAATGCGGGGCCATTCGCAGCCACGACGATGGCGCGGGCGCGCGCCTCCAGGCTGCGGTCCAGGCCTTGAAAGAAGCCGCGCACGATGTCACGCGACAACGCGTTGCGCCGGCCTGGGTCGTTCAGCGTGAGCAGCGCTGTGTGACCGCGCAACTCGAACAGGACCTTGTCGGTGGGCTTCATGCGCTTGCTCCTTCAGTCGCACCAGCAAGCAGATGTCTTCGCAGCTCAACCCCGATGGGGCAAGGCACGCCTGTCTTC
>NZ_JBFTPJ010000596.1:0-3759 GCF_056398445.1 Variovorax sp. 01T439_2 | reverse complement strand
CCCCAACCCTCTCCCGGAGGGAGAGGGAGCAAGAAAGGAAAGCGCAGAAATGAAAGCACTCGACTTCGACTGGAAGCCGCTGCTTCTCGCCCCCATCCTCGCACTGGCCGCGCTGCCGCTCACGGGCTCGTTCTCGACCTGGCTCACGCTCACGGTCGCGGGGCTGGCGATGGGCATGATCATCTTCATCATCGCCTCGGGCCTCACGCTGGTGTTCGGGCTGATGGACGTGCTCAACTTCGGCCACGGCGTGTTCATTGCGCTCGGCGCCTTCGTGGCCAGCAGCGTGCTCGGCCTGATGGGCGACTGGACCGGTTCGGGCGAGCTGTGGCGCAACCTCGTTGCCGTGTTCCCCGCGATGCTGGTCGCCATGGCGGTGGCCGGCGCGGTCGGCCTCGCGTTCGAGCGCTTCATCGTGCGGCCGGTGTACGGCCAGCACCTGAAGCAGATCCTCATCACCATGGGCGGCATGATCATCGGCGAGGAGCTCATCAAGGTGATCTGGGGCCCGGCGCAGATTCCGCTGCCGCTGCCCGAGGCGCTGCGCGGCTCGCTGTTCGTGGCGGACGCGGCCATCAGCAAGTACCGGCTGCTCGCGGTGGCGGTGGGCGTGGTGGTGTTCGGCCTGCTCGCATGGACGCTTGCGCGCACCAAGATCGGCCTCCTGATCCGCGCCGGCGTGCAGGACCGCGAGATGGTCGAGTCGCTGGGCTACCGCATCGGCCGGCTGTTCGTCGGCGTGTTCGTGGTGGGCAGTGCGTTGGCGGGCCTGGGTGGCGTGATGTGGGGGCTGTTCCAGCAGAACCTGGTGCCGCAGATGGGCGCGCAGGTCAACGTGCTGATCTTCATCGTGATCATCATCGGCGGGCTCGGCTCGACGGGCGGCGCGCTCATCGGTGCGCTGCTGGTGGGGCTCATGACCAACTACATCGGCTTCCTGCTGCCCACGCTCACGCAGTTCGCGAGCATCCTGCTGATGGTGGCGGTGCTGCTGTGGCGCCCGCAGGGCGTATACCCGGTGGCGAATCGCTGAGGAAGAAGAGCCCGTCATGTTCCTGAAACGACTTCTCTCCAACGACATGCCCCGCAGCCGCCTGCTGGCGCTGCTGCTGGTGGCGCTGTTCATCGCGCTGGCCTTCGCGCCGTTCATCTTCCCGGGCGTGAAGGCGCTCAGCGTGGCGGCCAAGGTCCTGGTGTTCGTGGTGCTGGTCGCGAGCTTCGACCTGCTCCTGGGCTACACCGGCATCGTGAGCTTCGCGCACACCATGTTCTTCGGCATCGGCGCCTATGGCATTGCCATCTCGGCGTCGCGGCTCGGGCCCAATTGGGGCGCGGTGCTGCTCGGGCTCGCGGCATCGCTCGCGGTCTCGCTGGTGCTCTCGTTCGCGATCGGGCTGTTCTCGCTCAGGGTGCGCGCGATCTTCTTCGCGATGATCACGCTGGCCGTGGCCTCGGCCTTCCAGACGCTGGCCTCGCAGCTGTCGGACTTCACCGGCGGCGAGGACGGCCTGACCTTCAAGCTGCCCGAACTGATCTCGCCGAGCTTCGAGTTCTCCGAGGAGCCCTTCCTCGGCGTCTCGCTCGACGGCCGGCTGCTGTGCTACTACCTGCTCTTCGTGGCTGCGGTGGTGCTGGTGCTCGCGCTGCTGCGCATCGTGAATTCGCCCTTCGGCCGCGTGCTGCAGGCCATCCGCGAGAACGAATTCCGCGCCGAGGCCATCGGCTACCGCGTGGTGGTGTACCGCACCACGGCGGCCRTGCTGTCGGCGCTCTTTGCCACGCTGGCCGGCGCCATGCTCGCGATCTGGCTGCGCTACAACGGGCCCGACACCTCGCTGAGCTTCGAGATCATGATCGACGTGCTGCTGATCGTGGTGATCGGCGGCATGGGCACGATCTACGGCGCGGCCATTGGCGCGGTGCTGTTCGTGGTGGCGCAGAGCTATCTGCAGGACCTGCTGCGCGTGGGCAGCGAGGCCGCGAGCGGGCTGCCATGGCTCGCGGCGCTGCTGTCGCCCGACCGCTGGCTGCTGTGGCTGGGCGTGCTGTTCGTGCTCTCGGTCTATTACTTTCCGACCGGCATCGTCGGCAAGCTTCGGGCGAGGGCCGCGCGATGAGCAGCGATCTTCCGGTTCCGTCTTCCCACTACGCGCAGCTTGCGGGCCGCGAGATCCATTGGCTCGACTGGGGCGCACCGGACGCGCCGGTGGTCATTGCCTGGCACGGCCTCGCGCGCACCTGCCGCGACATGGACGAGTTGGCGCAGCACTTTGCAGCGCGCGGCTTCCGCGTGATCTGTCCCGACACCATCGGCCGCGGCCTGAGCCAGTGGAGTCCGCTGCCCGACGAGGAGTACCAGCTCTCGTTCTATGCGCGCATGGCCGGTGCGCTGTGCGACGAGCTGCGGCTGGACCGCGTGCACTGGGTCGGCACCTCGATGGGCGGCGCCATCGGCACGGTCTGYGCGTCGGGCCTGTTCGAGCCACGCATGAAGGCGCGCATTGCGAGCCTCACGCTCAACGACAACGCACCGCAGCTCGCGCAGGCGGCCATCGAGCGCATCCGCGCCTATGCCGGCGAGCCGCCCGCCTTCGGCACGGTGGCCGAGCTGGAGGCGTTCTTCCGCACGGTCTACAAGCCCTATGGCTGGCTCAGCGATGCGCAGTGGCGCCGCCTGACCGAAAGCTCCACGCGCCGCCTGCCCGACGGCCGCGTGACGCCGCATTACGACCCGGCGATGGTCCGGCAGTTCAGCGCGCACGACAACGACTACCTGATCTGGCCGCACTACGACGTGATCGAGGCGCCGGTGCTGTGCCTGCGCGGTGCCGAGTCGGACCTGGTGCTGCCCGAGGTAACGCAGCAGATGCAGCAGCGGGGGCCGGGCGCCGCCGGGCTGCTGAAGGTGGTCGAAATCCAGGGGTGCGGCCACGCACCCGCGCTCAACGTGCCCGAACAACTGCAGCTGATCGAAGGGTTTATCCGGTCCGCCGGCCGCTAGGCGCGCGTCGGCGAGACAATCGCCGCCGATTTCCAACCACAAGGATCCACGCCATGGCGCTTTCGATGTACGACCTTTCCGTGCCGGTCTTCTCCCGCGGACTCGGCCAGCTCACCCACCTGCTCGAGAAGAGCCTGGCGCACGCCAGGGCCAACGACATCGATCCGGCCACGCTGGTGGACGCGAGGCTCGCACCGGACATGCTCACGCTCGCCGGCCAGATCCAGCGCGCGAGCGATGCCGCGAAGCTCGGCGTGGCGCGCATCGCGGGCATCACGGCGCCGAGTTTTCCCGACGAGGAAAAGACCTATGACGATCTGCTGGCCCGCATCGCGAAGACGCAGCAGTTCCTCGCGACCGTAGAACGCACGCTGGTCGATGGCCAGGAGGAGCGCCCCGTGACCATCAAGACGCGCGAGGGCGAGGCGCATTTCACCGCGCAGCGCTACCTGCTGCAGTTCGCGCTGCCCAACTTCTTCTTCCATGTGACCACCGCCTACGACGTGCTGCGCCACAAGGGCATGCCGATCGGCAAGATGGACTATCTGGGCAAGCTCTGAGCGCTGGCGGCGGGCCGGGTGGGCCAGCCCGCGAGGTTGCGCTCGGCAATGCCCGCCAGCGCGGTGATCCACGCCGGGCTGTCGTTGAGGCAGGGGATGTAGCTGAAGGTCTGGCCGCCCGCATGCAGGAAGGCTTCACGGCCTTCCATGGCAATTTCTTCGAGCGTCTCGAGGCAGTCGGCCGGAAAGCCTGGGCAC
>NZ_JBFTPJ010000595.1:0-3764 GCF_056398445.1 Variovorax sp. 01T439_2 | reverse complement strand
CGCGCGTCCGGCCGGCGCCGCCCGCAAGAAGCTCAGCTACAAGGAACAGCGCGAACTCGAGGCGCTCCCGGCGCTGATCGAGGCGCTCGAGGCCGAGCAGAAGCGCATCGGCGAAATGCTCGAGCTCGACGGCGGCGCGATCTACGCCAGCGACGCTTCGCGCGCGGCCGAGTTGAGCCAGCGCCACGCCCAGATCGACGACGAACTGCTGGCGGCGCTGGAACGCCAGGAAGAGCTGTCCGCCGGGCGCTAGTTCATTGGTTCTACGACGGGCCGTCCCGCCGTCCCACGCCGCGGCGGCGCCGACTGGGCTATATATGCGGCTTCCAAGCTCCGGGAACGCCGCATGTCTTCCTTCTACGCGCTCTTTGGCCGAAGCATTGCGCTTCTTGTCCTTGTCCTGCAGGGCGCCTGCGCACAACTGCCCGAGCACGTCGACCGGCCGGTCTCGACCGCGCTCGCCTCGCCCAACGGCACCGCGCTGGAGGCCCTGGTGCAGCAGCGGCGCAAGGCCGACGGGGCGCGCTTCGAATCCGGCTTCCTGCTGCTCGCGGGGCCGCCCGCCGCCTACGGCAGTCGGCTCGCGCTGATCGAAGGCGCGCAGAAAACGCTCGACCTGCAGTACTACGCCATCCATGCCGACGCCAGCACCGGCCGGCTGGTGCGGGGACTTCGAGCGGCGGCCGAGCGCGGCGTGCGCGTGCGAATCCTGCTCGACGACCTGCACAGCACCGGGCGCGATGCGCTGGTGCTGGGCCTGGCGTTCGTGCCGAACATCGAGATGCGCCTGTTCAACCCGCTGGCCGGCGCGCGCGGGACTTCGCTGGCGCGCGTCTTCAACTCGATCGGCGATGCCTCGCGGATCCAGCAGCGGATGCACAACAAGCTCTTCCTCGCCGACAACGTGCTCGGCGTCACCGGCGGGCGCAACCTGGGCGACGCCTATTTCGGCAATGCGCTGAAGGGCAACTACATCGACGTCGACATCCTGGCGGCCGGGCCGATCGTGCGGGACCTGTCGCGCAGCTTCGACAGCTACTGGAACAACGAACGCGCCTACCCGGTCCAGTCGCTGGTCAAGCGCAGCGAGCTGGAGGCCATCCGCGAGCGCGCGCAGCAGGCCGACCGGGAACTGGCCGACGAGTCGGCTCGGGCGCAGAACTCGCCGCCGCCGGCCCCCCCGCCGCCCGCGCCCGGAACAGAACCGAAGGACGGCGCCGCCCCGACGCCGGCACAGCTCGCCCGCGCCTGGGACGAAAAGCCGATGGACCTGCGAACCGCCCGTTTCGTCTGGGCGCCCGCGGTGATGCTCGCCGACCAGCCCGGAAAGATCCCGGCCGACAAGGGCGCCGAGAAGACGAGGGCGCCGGGCCTGGTCGTGAGCCAGCCCGGGGACGCCGCCAGCTCGTCGCGGCGCGCGGCGGCGCTCGAAGCCAGCTCCGACCTGGCCGCGGGCAGCGACACGGTGGTCGAAGGCCTGCTGCAGCTGATCGGCCAGGCCCGCAGCGACCTGCTCATCATCTCGCCCTATTTCGTGCCCGGCCCGGACATGATGCAGGCCTTTGCAGCGGCGCGGGGGCGGGGCGTGCGCATCCGCGTGCTGACCAACTCGCTGTCGTCGAACGACGCGCCGGTGGCGCATGTCGGTTACTCCCGCCATCGCGAGGATCTGCTCAAAGTGGGCGTGGAGCTCTACGAGCTGCGCAGCGAGCAGGCCAGCGTCGGCAATGCCTTCGGCTCGTCGGGCAGCGGCGGCAGCCTCGGCGAATCGCGCTCGATGCTGCATTCGAAGGTGCTGGTGATGGACGGCCGGCTGCTGGTGGTCGGCTCGATGAACCTGGACCTGCGCTCGCAGCTGCAGAACACCGAGATCGCGCTGCTCGTGCGAAGCGCCGAGCTCTCGCGCGCGGCCTCCGCCCAGATCGAGCGCGGCATGCGCGAGGGCTCATGGCGGGTCGAGCTGGACGGCGGCTCGCTGGTCTGGCGGGCGCCCGAAGGCAGCGGGCTGAAGGACACCTCCACCGAGCCCGACGCCAGCCTGACCCTGCGCCTGCTGCTGCGGCTGTTCGGTCCGCTGGCGCCGGACCAGCTGCTGTAGGGCGCCGGCGTCAGTGCTTGTGCTGATGGGCCGGCGCGGCGGTGTCGGCTCCTTCGGGCGCGCCCACCGGCAGGTTCAGCTCGAGCGAGCTCTTCTGGCCCTTGGCATCCTCGAAACGCAGCGTCATCGGCACGGTCGAACCCTTGGCCAGCGCCTGCTTCAGGTCCATCATCATCACGTGGTAGCCGCCCGGCTTGAGCTCGACGGTCTGGCCGGCAGGCAGGTCGAGGCCGCCCGGCAGTTCGCGCATCTTCATGGTGTCGCCTTCCATCTTCATCTCGTGCACCTCGGCCACGCCGGCGGCCGGCGTCGTGATGCCGACCAGCCTGGCGCCCGTGGGCGCGGTGAGTTTCATGAAGGCCCCGGTGCCGCTCTGGCCCGGCACCGACTGGCGCACCCAGCCGTCGCGCACGTCGACCGTGGCCACGCCCTGCGCCACCACGTCGAGCCTGGCGGCAGGGCTCTTGAGCCCGGTGGTCGAAGTGCCCGAGGCCGGCACTTCCGCCCAATCGATGCTGCCCACGTCGCAGGTCTGCAGCACCTTGAACCACAGCGGGCCGGGCGTGCCCGGCACCTTGCCGCGCAGCACGAACTCGGCGCGCTCGCCGGCGGGCAGCGCCGCTTGCGGGTTTTCGGCGGTCCAGCGCACTTCGCCGTCGCCGGCGTTCTTCTGCACGTCGAGCTTCCAGCCCTTGCGCGCCTGGGCGTCGCTCAGCAGGAAACCCTTGGGCAGGCGCACGGCCAGGCCGGTAGTGGCCTTGGCGCCTTCGCAGGCATGGCCGACGCGGAAGGCCGCGTTGTAGTCGCTGCCGACGGTGGCGCCGCCGCGCGGCAGCGTGACGTGGGCGCAGGCGGCGGCCGTGCCTGCCAGCAGGGCGCAGGCGGCGGCGGTCTTGAGGATGGTGCGCGGATGGTTCATTGCGGGAACTCCTTGAAAAAGGCGGTTGAAAGGAATCAGAGGTCGAACTTGAGTTCGGCCACGTAGGTGCGTTGCGGATAGGGGTGGAAGGCCCAGTACTTGTTGTTGTTCAGGTTGTCGATGCCTAAGGCGGCGCTCCATTGCCGGTCGATCCGGTAGCGGATGCGCGCGTCGACCACGAAGAACTTCGAGAAGCCCATGTAGGCCGCGCCGTTGCCGTCGCTGTTGTCGAGCGTGCCGTACTGCTTGCCGCTGTAGCGGGCGCCGACGGTGTAGCTCCACCTCGCATCGGGCCGGTAGGTGGCGAGCAGCGTGGCCCGCAGCTTCGGCACGCGCGGCTGCTCGCGGCCGACGCTGGCCGGAAAACCGCTGTTGGCCGCGATCTTCGAGCGCGTCAGCGTGAGGCTGCCGCTCAGGTCCAGCCCCTTCACGCCCACGTCGACCGCGTTCAGCGCCACCTCCAGGCCGCGGGTGCGGATGGCATCGACGTTCTGCACCGTGCTGACCAGATTGGTGAGGGCCTGGCTGTAGAGCGCGTCCTTGGTGTTCTCGAAGAACAGCGTGGTGCGCAGCACGCCGTCGAGCCCCCAGCCCTTCAGGTCGCGCTCGGCGCTGAGCTCCGTCGTCCAGGAGCGCTCCGGCCGCAGGTTCGGATCGGTGTTGACGATGCGGTTGCCGTCGATCGAGCCCTGGTAGAGCTCGCTCACCGTCGGCATGCGCACTGCCCGGCCGGTCGATGCCTTGAGC
>NZ_JBFTPJ010000594.1:0-3773 GCF_056398445.1 Variovorax sp. 01T439_2 | reverse complement strand
GCGCAGGGCCGCATCGTCTCGATGCTCGAAGGGGGCTACAACCTGGACGCCCTCGCGCGCAGCGTCGAAGCCCATATCCGCGTCCTTGCCGATCTGTAGAGCCGCCGGCGCACATGCCGCGCCCTGTTTTTCCAAGAGATGAATTTCAACGATTTCACACAACGCCTGGGCCAGGTCGACGCACGCGGCCTGGGCATCGAGCTGGCGGCACTGGTCGCCTGCGTGGTCCTGGCCTGGGTGGCCACCCGCTGGTTCGGGCGCGACCAGCCGAAGGATTCCATCTGGTTCGGCGAGCGCACCTTCGACGGGCTCTTGTTCCCGCTGCTGGCGCTGGTCTTCGCCGAGCTGGCCCGGCGCCTGGTGAGCGGCTACCAGCCCGTACTGGTGCTGCGCATCGGGGTGTCGGTGTTCCTGTCGCTGGCGGTCATCCGGCTGTTCGCGCGCGTGATGCGGGCGGTCTTTCCGGCCTCCAACCTGGTGCGGCTGCTGGAGCGAACGATCTCGTGGCTCGCCTGGATGGCCGCCATCCTCTGGATCGTCGGGCTGCTGCCGCCGGTGCTGGCCGAGCTCGACGGCATCACGCTGGCCTTCGGCAAGACGAGCGTCAGCCTGCAGACCATCATCCAGGGCGTGCTGTCGGCCGGGCTGGTGCTGGTGATCGCGCTGTGGATTGCCGCCACCATCGAGAAGCGCATCCTGCGCGAAGCCGTGACCGACCTGTCGATGCGCAAGGTGGCCTCGAACGCGGTGCGCGCCATCCTGCTGCTGGTGGGCCTGCTGTTCGCGCTGTCGGCGGTGGGGGTCGACCTCACGGCGCTCTCGGTGCTGGGCGGCGCGCTGGGCGTAGGCCTGGGCTTCGGGCTGCAGAAGCTGGCGGCCAACTACGTGAGCGGCTTCGTGATCTTGCTGGAGCGCTCCATCCGCATCGGCGACAACGTCAAGGTCGACACCTTCGAGGGCCGCATCACCGACATCAAGACCCGCTACACGCTCATCCGCGCGGGCAACGGGCGCGAGGCCATCGTGCCGAACGAGTCGCTCATCACCAGCCGCGTCGAGAACCTCTCGATGGCGGACCGCAAGTTCAACATCACGACCAGCATCGTGGTGGGCTACGACAGCGACGTGGCGCAGGTGCAGGCCATCCTGTGCGCGGCGGCCAAGGCCCAGGCCCGGGTGATGACCGACCCCGAGCCCGTGACCTATCTCGCCAGCTTCGCGCCCGACGGGCTGGAGTTCACGCTGAACTTCTGGGTGGCCGACCCTGACAAGGGCAAGGACAACGTGCGCTCGGCCATCAACATCGCCATTCTCGAGGGCCTGCGCAGCGCGGGCGTGGACATTCCCTATCCGCAGCGCGTGCTGCGGGTGGAGTCGCTGCCGCCGGGCGTTTCCGCCACGCGCGAGGCTGCCGTATAATCACGAAAAAGCACGGTCGTTCTTTTTTGTTGCACGGCGGTGCCAAGTCGCCATGGGCGCAGGTGCGGCAAAGGCCGGACCCTAAAATGACCGGCTGCCCTCGAAGCCCCCTTTTTGCAATCCCAATGGAGTCAAGTCAATGAAGGTTCTAGTGCCTGTCAAACGGGTCGTCGATTACAACGTCAAGGTGCGCGTGAAGAGCGACGGCACCGGAGTGGACATTGCCAACGTCAAGATGAGCATGAACCCCTTCGACGAGATCGCCGTGGAAGAAGCCGTGCGCCTGAAGGAAAAGGGCGTGGTCACTGAAGTGATCGCCGTCTCCTGCGGCGACGCCAAGTGCCAGGAAACCCTGCGCACCGCCATGGCCATCGGTGCCGACCGCGGCATCCTGGTCGAGACCACCGAAGAGCTGCAGCCGCTGGCCGTCGCCAAGCTGCTGAAGGCCCTGGTCGACAAGGAACAGCCCCAGCTGATCATCCTGGGCAAGCAGGCCATCGACGACGACGCCAACCAGACCGGCCAGATGCTCGCCGCGCTGGCCGACCTGCCGCAAGCCACCTTTGCCTCCAAGGTCGAAGTGGCCGACGGCAAGGCCACCGTCACGCGCGAAGTCGACGGCGGCCTGGAGACCATCACGCTCAGCCTGCCGGCCGTCATCACGACCGACCTGCGCCTGAACGAGCCGCGCTACGTCACCTTGCCCAACATCATGAAGGCCAAGAAGAAGCAGCTCGACACCTTCAAGCCCGAAGACCTGGGCGTGGACGTGAAGCCGCGCCTGAAGACCCTCAAGGTCAGCGAGCCGCCCAAGCGCGGCGCCGGCATCAAGGTGCCTGATGTTGCAACGCTGGTGGACAAACTGAAGAACGAAGCGAAGGTAATTTGAAGGCATTGCGGGACAGACCGCAGTGGCGAAGCCGCAAGCTCTGTCCCCAACTGATCAAGATTTTTTGGAACAAAAAATGACCGCACTTGTTATTGCCGAACACGACCACGCGACCGTCAAGCCCGCGACCCTCAACACCGTGACCGCGGCGCTCGCCTGCGGCGGCGACGTCCATGTGCTCGTGGCCGGTGCCAATGCCGCCGAAGCCGGCAAGGCCGCCGCGCAGATCGTGGGCGTCAGCAAAGTCATCGTGGCCGACAGCCCGTCGCTCGCAGAAAACCTGGCCGAGAACGTCGCCGCCCAGGTGCTCGCCATCGCTGCCAACTACAGCCACATCCTGTTCCCCTCGACTGCCAACGGCAAGAACGTCGCGCCGCGCGTGGCCGCCAAGCTCGACGTGGCGCAGATCAGCGACATCACCAAGGTCGAGAGCCCCGACACCTTCGAGCGCCCGATCTACGCCGGCAACGCCATCGCCACCGTGCAGAGCGCAGACCCGATCAAGGTGATCACCGTGCGCACCACCGGCTTCGACGCCGCAGCCGCCACCGGTGGCAGCGCAAGCGTTGAAACGGCCGAAGGCGTGGCCGATTCGGGCAAGTCCAGCTTCGTGGGCCGCGAAGTCACCAAGAGCGACCGCCCCGAACTSACCGCMGCCAAGATCATCGTCTCGGGCGGCCGGGCCCTGGGCAGCGCCGAGAAGTTCACCGAAGTGATGACGCCCTTGGCCGACAAGCTCAACGCGGGCCTGGGCGCGAGCCGCGCCGCGGTCGATGCGGGCTACGCCCCCAACGACTGGCAGGTGGGCCAGACCGGCAAGATCGTCGCGCCGCAGTTGTACATCGCAGCCGGCATCTCGGGCGCGATCCAGCATCTGGCCGGCATGAAGGACTCCAAGGTGATCGTGGCGATCAACAAGGACGAAGAGGCGCCGATCTTCTCGGTGGCCGACTACGGCCTGGTGGCTGACCTGTTCACGGCGGTGCCGGAACTGGTGAAGGCGCTCTGACGCGATTGCCGCACTGAGCCGGAGGGCATCGTTCGCGATGCCCTTTTCGTATCCGCTGTATCTGGAGACAAGAGATGAGCTACACCGCCCCCCTCAAGGACATGCTGTTCGACATCGAGCACCTGGCCAACATCGGCGAGATCGCCAGGCTGCCGGGCTTCGAGGACGCCGGCCTCGAAACCGCGCAGGCCGTGCTCGAGGAATGCGCGCGCTTCAACCAGGACGTGGTGGCGCCGCTGAACGTGGCGGGCGACCGCAACCCCTCGTCGTTCAAGGACGGCGCGGTCACGACCACGCCGGGCTTCAAGGAAGCCTTCGCGCAGTACGTGTCGGGCGGCTGGCAGGGCCTGCAGCATCCGGCGGACTTCGGCGGCCAGGGCCTGCCCAAGACCATCGGCGCGGCCTGCGGCGAGATGCTCAACTCGGCCAACATGAGCTTCGCGCTGTGTCCGCTCC
>NZ_JBFTPJ010000593.1:0-3773 GCF_056398445.1 Variovorax sp. 01T439_2 | reverse complement strand
TGGGTGCCTGCATAGTCCTTGAGCAGGTTGTCCATCAGCCGGCCGGCCATGCTGCGGCCATCGCCGTTCAGGCGCACCGCGACGCGGGTGGTGACGCGGCCTGCGGCCTGCGCGTTGGCACCGGTGTCGTCGGAAGGATGGCCGATGTTCCCTGCCGGGTCGAACGCAAAGGTCTCGCGCCCCAGGCGGCTGTGAGCTTCCAACAGACGCCCCACCGGGTCGTAGCGGTAGCTCAGGTTGCCGCGGCGGCTGTCGCCGATGGCCACCAGTTGGCCGGCCTTGTCGTAGGCATAGCTGCGGCGAATGCCGACGGCCTCGACGGCGCCCGGCCTGGTCTGCGAGATCTGCTGCTCCAGCAGCCGGCCGGCGGGGTCGTAGTGCAGCTTCTGCGTCAGGCCGTTGCCCTGTTCGCGGCCGATCTCGCGGTGCAGGTCGTCGCGCTCGAAGCCCAGGATGTCCTGGCCGTCCACGAGCAGGCCGTGCACGTGGCCGGAGCCGTAGGTGAGCCATTGGGTGACATGGCCGTCGGGGCGGATGCTGGCGATGCGCTGGTTGAGCTCGTCGTAGCCGTGCTGCCAGACCGCCGTGTGGCCATGGTCCAGGTAGTGCTGGTGCTCGCGCACGAGGTTGCCCGCGCGGTCGTAGAACCACTGGAGCCGGGCCTCGGCGTTGGTGGCCTCGACCAGGCGGCCGTTGCGGTCGTAGGCGAAGCGTTCGGCCTGCTCGTCGGCCTGGCGCTCGCTCAGGCGGCCCAGGGGGTCGAACGCGAGCCGGGTGCTGTGGCCGGCTTCGATGACCTCGGCCAGCACGCCGCTGGCTTCGTCGTAGCGGTATTGGGTGCTCTTGCGGTCGAAGCCGGTTTCTTCGAGCAGCTTGCCGACGGGGTCGTAGCGGAAGTCGTAGCGGCTGCCGTTCTCGTTGTGCAGCTCGCGCAGGCGGCCCAGCAGGTCCCAGTGGTACTCGAGGGTGCGGCCGGCCGCGTCGGTGCGCTGGGCGACGAGGCCGGCGCGGGTGTAGCCGTAGCTGGTGCGGCGGCCCAGCGCGTCGGTGTGCGCGAGCAGGCGGCCTTCGGCGTCATGCGCGAAGTACTCGCTGGTGTTGTCGGGGTGGACGATCTCCTCGAGCTGGCCCGGGTGGTTGGCATGGCCGGGCATCGCGGACTGCGCGGCTTCGCCGGCTTCGGTGTAGCGAAAGCGCGTGGCCTGGCCCAGGGCGTTGGTGATCCTGGCCAGGCGGCCGCGGCCGTCGTAGGCCCACTGGGTGGTCTTGCCCGAGCAGTCGGTGTGGCTGGCCAGCTGGCCGTCGGGGGCGTAGGCGAGGGTCTTGATGCCGCCCTTGGCGTCGGTGATGCGCACGGGGCGCCCGGCGTTGTCGTAGGCGTATTCGGTCTTGTGGCCGAGCGGGTCGATCTCTTCGGTGAGGTTGCCGCTTGCGTCGTAGTCGCGCTTCCAGGCGCCGCCTTCGGCGTCGAGGATGCCGGTGATGCGGTGGCGCGCGTCGTAGGCGTAGTGCACGCTGCTGCCGTCGGCGCGGGTGTGGGTCTTGAGGTTGCCGTGGGCGTCGTAGACGTAGTCGTCGGTGGTGCCGTCGGTGTGGATGTGGCGCGTGATGTTCTTGGCGTCGTCGCGCAGGAACCATTCCTCGCGCTTGTCGGGGTGGATGATCCGGTAGGTGTAGCCCAGCACGTCGTAGTAGTACCAGGTCTCGCCGCCCATGGCGTCGGTCAGGTAGGTGAGGCGGATGTTCTTGTCCCACTCGAGCGTGAGCGCAAAGCTGCCGTCGTCGGACCATTCGCGCACGGCCTTGGCATCGGCGCCGGTGCCGTCGTACTGCAGGTTCATGCCGCGGCCGGTGCGGTCGGTGTAGCGGGTGACGAGGTGATGGCCGTAGCTGTACTGCCAGCCGGCGCCGTTCTCGTCCTGCGCGGCGACGAGGTCGCCTTCGGCGTCGTGGGTGTAGGCGGCCAGCTGGCGCACGACGCGGCCTTCCTTCAGCTCCCACAGGGCCTTGATGAGGCCGGTCTGCGCATCGGGCTGGGTGCCGACGTGGGCGATGACGGCCTCGCCCTGCCTGCTGATGATGTCRCTGAGCACCTGCTCGCCGGTGGCCGCGATCACGTGGTCGTAGCGCAGGCCGACGGCGGCGCCGCTGTTCGTGTGCTGCGCCACCAGCCGGAAGTGCTGCTTGCCTTGCGCGGCCGCCTTGGCGGGCACGGTGTCGACCAGCTCGTAGGTCTCGCGCCAGTCGGGGGCCTGGCCGGCCGGCATGGGCTTGCCGAAATCGACCGCGAGCAGCCGTTCGCCGAGGCGGGTGAGGGTGATCTCCTCGATCGGGTTGCGATGGCTCTGGCCCACGGCCAGCAGCGGGAAGGCGTGGCTGCGGCCATCGGCACCGCGATAGATCAGGCTCATCTGGCCCTGGCGGCGGCCCTTGGCGGGTTTGGCAACATCGACGCGCGTGCTGTAGGGCGTGATCCAGCGCGCGCCGAGGCTGCCCTGGTCGAAGGCGGCAAGATCGCTGCGGTAGGTGCGCGTCCAGGTGATGGGCAGGGGCGCGCCCAGCACGAAGTCGGTGTGGTCGAAGCTCTCGCAGCCGGTGGCCAGGCTGATGGCGCCGCCCGCGGCGGCGTTCGTGCAGTTCTTGCAGCCGGGGTCGCCGCTGGCTGGCACCTGGGCGGAGGTGGCGGCCTGTTCGCCGCCGGGCTTCTTGCTTTCGACCTGCGTTCCGTTGTTCGCGGAAATGTTGGCGCTGTGCTTTCCCTTGCGCCTGAGCAATGCATCCTTGAGGATCTTGATCATCCACTTGATGCCGTACTGCAGGCTCTCGTCGCCCAGCCGCATGATCTGCCGGCGGGCCGCGCCCTTGAGGTCGGTCAGGCTGGCGACGGTGTCCCGGATCATGGCCTTGGCGCTGTCGGGCAGCGCATAGTGGCTCGCGGTGGCCGCCGCGTAGTTGGCGGATTTCTTCGCGGCCTCGGCCGCGGCGGCCATCATGYGGCTCCAGGTGCTCTGGGTCTTGGGGTCGTAGGTGTTCCGCTCGGCAGCGGCGCCGGTCGCGAACACCGGCTTCTCGCCCAGCGCCACCTGCAGCGCGCCGATCAGCGCATCGGCGATGCCGTCGACCTTTTTTGCGCAGGACTGCAGGAAGTCGTCGAGATAGCCGAGCGCCTCGTCCACGAACTTGTCGAGCGTGCCGGCGATGGTGTCGTTCAGGTGCGTGATGAGCACGGCAATGAACGCCTCGCCGATGTTCGGCACCGCGTTCTTGGCCGACTTGGCGATCTCCTGCTTGAGCAGGTGCAGCATGGGCCGCAGGCTCATGCGCGCTGCGCCGGTGGCGGGCGGAAACGGGATCACGCCCAGCAGGTTGATGGCCAGGCTGACCCACTGCAGCACGTCGCTGTACGCCTTCTTGGTGACCATCTCGATGAGGTCCCAGACCGCGTCGATGAGCGCCATGATGTTGCCGATGACCGGCAGGCTGCCCGCGAAGGTTGCCAGCACGTTCAGCGTGACGTAGTCGTTGGTGAGCTTGCGCAGCCACTTGTCGATCTTGGCGGCGCCGGCGCCGATGTCTTCCTCGCCGATGGTGTTGAGCGGTGCCACCGCGGTCTGGCGCTCGCGCTCCTTGGCTTGTGCGTCGTTCTGGGGGGCCTGGTCAGCCATTCGCGGATCTCTCCCGTGTTCTCTTGTGGTCGTCGTCTTGCGGTGCCGGCGATCAGCCCGCGAAGCCCGGCGTCTGGCCGCGCGGCAGCGTGGCCAGGGACTTCAGCG
>NZ_JBFTPJ010000592.1:0-3779 GCF_056398445.1 Variovorax sp. 01T439_2 | reverse complement strand
CTGCACGTGCCATACCCCGGAAGCGCGCCGGCTATAACAGACATCATGGGAGGGCAAGTAGATTCAATCTTCGACAATTTGCCGTCAGCTTTGCCGCATGTTACGGGCGGGAAACTTAGGGCTTTGGCGGTGACGAGCCCAGCACGGGCACCGGCGCTTCCTGACACTCCAACAGTAGCCGAACTCGGATTTCCCGGATTCGAAGCCTATTCCTGGCAGGGTCTAATGGCGCCAAAAGGGACGCCCGTTGCGGTGGTTCAAAAACTGTCTTCAACAGTCTCCGAGATTTTGACCGATCCGAACGTAGCAGCCCAAATCGTAAGGCTTGGAGGCGCTTCCAATAGACTGAATGCTGAGGATTTTCGCAAGTTTGTGAAAACGGAAATCGATAAATGGGGTCCAATCATTAAAAAGTCCGGAACTATTATCGAGTGACCCCGGCGAGAGCTGGCTGACCTGCACTCGCTTTCTAGCGTCGAAACGGCTGATTATTTTGTGGAGTTGCGCGTGCAGAGATTTCTAAACTTTTTATCCCGACAAAAAGGCGACTGATGCGCAATTCAGGGTTGCTTTCATTTTTAGTGGGATCGGTCATGCACACGATGGCGCGATTAGTCTGTAAGAGTATGCGCCAACAGATTCGTCTGCATGACGTCCAGTATCACGGCACATTGCGGGTACGCTGATGAGCGATTTACCTTCGGCAATGTCGCCGCATCGTACGGGACTTCAAGATGGGAGCGAGCAGCGACCGCTTGAGGGGTTCCGAGTAGTCGAGCTTGCACAGATGATCGCTGGGCCGTCCGCAGCCCTGTTGCTTGCCGATTACGGGGCCGATGTCCTTAAGCTAGAGCCACCATCTGGCGACATGTGCCGAAAACTGCGTTCCGCGGCCGCGGTCTCGTTGGCCGAATCACCGGTCTTTGTCGGCTACAACCGCGGCAAGCGGATCGCACAGGTCGATATTCGAACCGAAGCTGGCCGCGAGCAGGTTCTTCGGCTTGTTGAGGAGGCTGACGTTTTTATCGAGTCCGCGCGCCCAGGCGTCATGGAGCGTCTGGGTCTGGCGGCTGAGACACTGCTCGCCAGAAATCCCAGGCTCGTCTATGCATCCGTCTCCGGTTTCGGTCGCGGCGACATCGGATCCAAACTCGGCGGAGTCGACATGATCGTTCAAGCGGAAAGCGGCATGATGTCCACCACTGGATTTCCTGGGCAGCCCGCCACGAAGGTCGGCTTCACGGTGGTAGACGCGGCGTGCGGGCATGCTCTGTGTCATGGGATTCTGGCTGCACTGTTGCGTCGCGAGCGTACCGGCCGTGGGGAAGTGGTGCGCGTCAGCTTGTACGACGTTGCGCTGCACCTGCAGACCGGTCCGATCGTTGAGTACTTGATGACAGGCATCCAATCTGAACGAAGCGGCAACAGTGCGCCACTGTCCGCGCCGGCGGATTCATTCCGTTGCGCGGATGGAGAGGTCGTCGTCTCCGCCTATATCGATGCCCACTGGAAGAAATTCGTTGCCTTGATCGAAGCGCCGGAACTGCTTGACGATCCTCGTTTCTTGACGGGTCCGCTGAAGGTTGTCAATCGCGCGGCGATGACAGCCGCCATCGAGAACAAACTGGCTGCGCGAAGTGCCACAGAATGGGCCGCGCTCTTGCAGGCGCACGGCCTGCTCGCGGGGCTTGTGAAGGACTATGCCTCGGTGACGGTGGACAAGCTGACACAGGAAGTTGGCGCCATTCAAACTCTCGGCGACGGATTCGGAATCCGCAATCCAATCGTGCTGGAGAAGACGGTGGTGCCGAGCATGCGGGATCGGCAAGAGCTGTCCGGCACGGACGCTGTCGCCAGTTTTGAGACGACGTTGCGGCGCGACGCGGCATAGAAACATCAACGAAGGCCCGGCTATTCAATCGGGCGCCTGGTTGGAGGGTACTACTGGCAGCGTACTCCGGCAGTACTGTGTTTTTCCAGGAGTACGGCGCCTTCTCAGAACCGAGAGCTCTTCATGACCACTGATCTTCCCCTGCTGCTCGAGCGCGACGGCGCTGTGGCCTCCATCTGCTTCAATCGGCCATCGGCCCTCAACGCCATCGATCCGCCCATGGCGCGCGCGTTTCTCTCCGTTGTGCGCGAATTGGCCGCTGACCCGAGCGTGCGCGCCGTGATCATGCGCGGCGCTGGGAGCGGCTTCATGGCTGGCGGCGACTTGGCCGTGCTCAGCGCCGACCCGCAGCGCGGCGCAGCGGAGCTGATCGATCCCCTGCACGAGGCCGTACGTGTGCTGGACGCCATGGACGCCCCGCTTGTCGCCCAGGTCCATGGCGTGGCGGCCGGCGCGGGACTGAGCCTGATGGTGCAGGCGGACTTCGTGCTGGCCGCCGCCGGCACGCGCTTCAATCTCGCATACGCGAACATCGGCGCCAGTTGCGACGTCGGCGCATCGTGGGCTCTGCCGCGCCGGGTGGGGCTGAGGCGCGCATTGGAGATTGCGCTGCTCAGCGAGACGTACGACGCAGACTCCGCTGAGCGCATGGGTCTGGTCAGTCGTGTGGTGCCGGCCGGGGAGTTGGGGGCGGAGGCGTTGGCGCTGGCGCACCGGTTGGCAAGCGGCCCAACCCTGGCATTGGGTCACCTGCGTAGGCTGATACGCAGCTCAAGCGACCGCGACCTGGCGGGCCAGCTCGACGCCGAGGCGGCCGCCTTTCGGGCCTGCGCTGCCACCGACGACTTTCGTATTGGCGTTGACGCCTTCAGAAATCGGAAGACGCCGTCTTTCACGGGGCGCTGAGTGCTTCTTTCGGCGCTATTTCATTTGATCCCTCCAACGCAGGAAACTCCAATCCATGACTCCCCGTGACATCTTCGTGGTCGGCACCGCCCGCACCGCCATCGGCACCTTCGGCGGCGCGCTGAAGGACGTGCCCAACACCCAGCTGGCCACCACCGCCGTCAAGGCCGCCATCGAACGCAGCGGCGTGGCGGCCGATGCCATCGGGCATGTGGTCATGGGCAACGTGATTCCCACCGACGTGAAGGACGCCTACCTGAGCCGTGTGGCCGCCATCGATGCGGGTTGTCCCGTCGAGACGCCGGCCTTCAACGTCAACCGCCTCTGCGGCTCGGGCCTGCAGGCCATCGTGTCGGCGGCGCAGGCCATTGCACTGGGCGACTGCGACATCGCCATCGGCGGCGGCTCGGAATCGATGAGCCGCGGCCCGTACTTCGACACCTCGGCACGCTATGGCGCACGCATGGGCGACGCGGTGCTGGTCGATTACATGCTCGGCATCCTGCACGACCCGTGGGAGAAGATCCACATGGGCATCACGGCCGAGAACGTGGCCGCGCGCTACGGCATCACGCGCGAGCAGCAGGACGAACTGGCCGCCACCAGCCAGCAGCGCGCGGCGGCCGCCATCGCGGCAGGCCGCTTCAAGGAACAGATCGTTCCGGTCGAAGTGAAGACGCGCAAGGGCATCGTGCTGTTCGACACCGACGAGCACGTGCGCGCCGACACCACGGTCGAGACGCTGTCGAAGATGAAGCCTGCGTTCAAGAAGGACGGCGTCGTCACCGCCGGCAATGCCTCGGGCATCAACGACGGCGCCGCCGCCGTGGTGCTGGCCGAAGGCGGCCGCGTGAAGGCGCTGGGCCTGAAGCCGCTGGCGCGCCTGGTCGGCTATGCACACGCTGGCGTCGAGCCCGCGTACATGGGCATCGGCCCGGTGCCGGCCACGCGCAAGGTGCTGGAGCGCACCGGCCTGAAAGTC
>NZ_JBFTPJ010000591.1:0-3780 GCF_056398445.1 Variovorax sp. 01T439_2 | reverse complement strand
GTTCGACGTCTACAGCGTCGGGCAGACGGCCGAGCGGCTGTTCGCGGGCCAGGGTCAGGCGCTGGCCGCGGGCTGGCGCGACAAGCAGATCGAATACACGCGACTCGTCACCACCAGCAACCACGGCGCCCACTACCGGCCCTTCGGCGAACTCACGCGCGCCGCGCTGCGCTACACCTGCAAGCGGCTGGGCCTCGGCCTGACCGAAGCCGCCGAGCAGCAGCTGATGGACCAGTACCGCACGCTCACGGCCTTTCCCGAATGCCGCGAAGTGCTCCAGGCGCTCAAGGCGCGCGGCGTGGCCACCGGCATCCTCTCGAACGGCGACCCCGGCATGCTCGACGCCGCCGTGCGCAGCGCCGGGCTCGATGGCCTGCTGGACCATGTGCTGAGCGTCGACGGCATCCGCAAGTACAAGACGCATCCCGACGCGTACCAGCTCGGCGTGGCCGCCACCGGCCTGCCGCCCGCGCGCATCGCCTTCGTGAGCTGCAACGGCTGGGACGCACTTGGCGCCACCTGGTTCGGCTTTCGCACGCTCTGGGTCAACCGCTACCAGCTCCCGTTCGAAGAACTCGGCACGCAGCCCGAACGCATCGGCAGCAGCCTGCGCGACGTGCTCGGGTTCTTCTGACAGACACCGCTCCTCATTTCATTCAGCATTGCACCGTTCTCAAGGAGAGAAAAAACATGACCGCCCGCACCACCACCCACGGCCTCCAGGTTGCGACCGAGCTTCACCGCTTCATCGAAGACAAGGTCCTGCCCGCCAGCGGCGTGGCCAGCGATGTTTTCTGGAAAGGCTTCGACGCCATCGTCCATGACCTCGCACCGAAGAACATCGCGCTCTTGGCCGAACGCGACCGCCTGCAGGCCGAGCTCGACGCCTGGCACAAGAAGAACCCCGGCCCCATCGCCGACATGCCGGCCTAYCGCGCCTTCCTCGAGAAGATCGGCTACCTGCTGCCGCAGCCCAAGGGCGCGAAGGCCACCACCGCGAACGTCGATTCCGAGCTCGCGCTGCAGGCCGGCCCGCAATTGGTGGTGCCGATCCTCAATGCCCGCTACGCGCTCAACGCCGCCAACGCGCGCTGGGGTTCGCTGTACGACGCGCTGTACGGCACCGATGCCATTCCCGAAACCGGCGGTGCCGAAAAGGGCAAGGGCTACAACCCCGTGCGCGGCGCCAAGGTCATCGAGTTCGCGCGCAACGTGCTCGACCAGGCCGCGCCGCTCGAAAACGGCTCGCACAAGATGGCGACCGGCTACAGCGTGAAGGACGGCAAGCTCGTCGTCGCACTGCAAAGCAGCAGCACCGGCCTTGCCGACCCCGCGCAGTTCGTCGGCTACCAAGGCGATGCGGCCGCGCCATCGTCGGTGCTGCTCAAGCACAACGGTATCCACCTGGACATCCGCATCGACCGCAGCACGCCGATCGGCAAGGGCGATGCAGCCGGCGTCAGCGACCTGGTGCTCGAAGCCGCGCTCTCGACCATCCTCGACCTCGAAGACTCGGTGGCCGTGGTCGACGCGGCCGACAAGGTGGTTGCCTATTCGAACTGGCTCGGCATCGTGCAGGGCACGCTCACCGAAGAAGTCGCCAAGGGCGGCAAGACCTTCACGCGCGGCCTCAACCCCGACCGCGAGTACACCGGCGCCGACGGCCGGCCCGTGAAGCTGCACGGCCGCTCGCTGATGTTCCTGCGCAATGTGGGCCACCTGATGACCAACCCGGCCGTGCTGTATGCGGGCAGCAAGGAAATTCCCGAAGGCATCCTCGATGCCGTGGTGACCACCACCATCGCGATGATCGACCTGAAGCGCAGGGGCAACTCGCGCACCGGCAGCATCTACATCGTCAAGCCCAAGATGCACGGCCCGGCCGAAGTGGCCTTTGCAAGCGAGCTGTTCGGCCGCGTCGAGCAGCTGCTCGGCCTGCCCGCCAACACCGTGAAGCTCGGCATCATGGACGAGGAGCGCCGCACCAGCGTCAACCTCAAGGCCTGCATCGCCGAGGCCGCCGCGCGCGTGGCCTTCATCAACACCGGTTTTCTCGACCGCACCGGCGACGAGATGCACACCGCCATGCACGGCGGCCCGATGATCCGCAAGGGCGACATGAAGTCCAGCGCGTGGATCGGCGCCTACGAGAAGAACAACGTGCTGGTCGGCCTCTCGTGCGGCCTGCGCGGCAAGGCGCAGATCGGCAAGGGCATGTGGGCCATGCCCGATCTGATGGCCGCCATGCTCGAGCAGAAGATCGCGCACCCCAAGGCCGGCGCCAACACCGCCTGGGTGCCCTCGCCCACCGCCGCCACGCTGCATGCGCTGCACTACCACCAGGTCAGCGTCACGGCCGTGCAGCAGGAGCTCGAGAAGATCGACGCCGACGCGGAACGCGACAACATCCTCAATGCGCTGCTGCAGGTGCCCATCGCCCCCGCGGCCAACTGGACCGAGGCCGAGAAGCAGCAGGAGATCGACAACAACGTGCAGGGCATCCTCGGCTATGTGGTGCGCTGGATCGACCAGGGCGTGGGCTGCTCCAAGGTGCCCGACATCCACAACGTGGGCCTGATGGAAGACCGCGCGACGCTGCGCATCTCGAGCCAGCACATCGCCAACTGGCTGCTGCACGGCGTGGTGACCAAGGCGCAGGTCGACGAGACCTTCCAGCGCATGGCCAAGGTGGTCGACGAGCAGAACGCCGGCGACCCGGTGTACCAGCCGATGGCCGGCCACTTCGACACCTCGGCTGCGTACAAGGCCGCGCAGGACCTGGTGTTCAAGGGCATCGAGCAGCCGAGCGGCTATACCGAGCCGCTGCTGCATGCGTGGCGGCTGAAGGTGAAGGGCGAGGCCTGATCGCGCTTGCGCATCGGCTTGGGAATGACGGCGCCTCGGGCGCCGTTTTTTTTTGGCATGCCGTTAGGATTGGTGCTGCCTCCGTCTCCCGCGCCGCGCCTCTCCCATGACCCTCTCCCCTGCCTCGGCACGTTCGGCCACATCGATGCTGATCGTGCTGGCCTCCGCTTTCGCGCTGAGCCAGGCCTTTCGCACCGTCGGCGCGATGATGGCCACGCCGCTCGCACAGCATTTCGGCCTCACGGCCCAGGCGCTGGGCTTGTGGGCCGGCACCTTCCATTTCATGTTCGGCGCGACGCAGCTCGCGATGGGTGTGTCGATCGACATCTACGGCGTGCGGCGCACGGTGCTCACGGCCTTTCCGCTTGCCATTGCGGGCGCGGTACTGTGTGCAGCGGCGCCCAGCTTCCATGCGCTGCTGCTCGGGCAGGCCATGGTCGGCGTCGGCTGCGCGCCGGCCTTTCTCGCCTGCACCGTGTTCATCGCACGCCACTTCGAGGCCGCGCGCTTCACGGCCATGTCGGGCCTCGTGATGAGCATGGCGGGGCTCGGCATCCTGTTTACCGGCACGCCGCTCGCGCTGCTGATCGAGGCCGCGAGCTGGCGCGCGGGCTACGCCAGTCTCGCGGGCTTTGCGATGCTGTCGTGGGGTTTCGTTTTCTGGCGCGTGCACGAACCGCCGCGCGCGGCGCCGCATGAACGCCCCACGCTCGCAAAGGCCGTGCGCGAACTGCTCCCGCTCTTTGCCATGCCGCACACGCTGGGCCTGCTGTGCTTTGCCTGCGTGTCGTATGCGGCCTTCATCACCCTGCGCGGCCTTTGGCTCGGCCCCATGCTGCACGACCGCCATGGGCTGTCGCTGGTCGGCAGCGGCAACGTGGCGCTGGTGATGACCATCGCCGGCATGATCAGCCC
>NZ_JBFTPJ010000590.1:0-3781 GCF_056398445.1 Variovorax sp. 01T439_2 | reverse complement strand
CTTCCGAACACACCACTTTCGCGCCGGCGGAATGATGGCGGCAAGCAAGAACTCGTTTTCTGGCTTCAAGCGAGAGCTTGCGCTTCGCGGGCTGGCGGGTGCCCGAGTGCCCGTATCCGCGCTCGCGCGCACATTGCCGTCGACAGGCCGAGCCCCCCAAAAGAACTCAAAGACCGAGGAACAGAAATGAACATGGAGCAGGTTGGCTCGATGGTGCCGTTGTTGCTGTTCATCGCGCTCGTTGCGGGCTGCGTATGGCTCACCCGCCGGTCGGCACGCCAGAGGGAGGTTCAAGGAGAGACGCTGTACGGAACCAAAGGCTGGCTCGGCTTCTTTCTTGTCACGGCGTTCGTCCTCACACCCCTGGTAGGCATCGGGACGCAGCTGAAGACCTTCGCAGACGTCGAGCTGCGCACCCCCGCGGTCCTGGAACTTGCGGGCTACGTGCCTTACAAGGCCTTCTGCTGGTGCCTGCTGCTGGGCGTCATCGTTTGGCAAGTCTGGATGGCCAATCGGCTTCGCACGAGGTACGAGCCGGAGAGCGTGGCGCATGCCAAGCTCTTTCTGGCCCTCAGTCCATTCGTCATGTATCTCGGCGACGTGGGTGCGGCCTGGGCGTTCCTGGACGTCAATGCAGCTGGCGAAGATGCCGGACGCACCGTGCGCGGCTTCATCTCCAGCTTCCTCTGGTTCCTGTATTTCACGAACTCCGAGCGGGTGAAGAACACGTACTTTGGCGCCGAGAAGAGCGCCGGTTCCGCCCCCTTTGAGCCTGGACGCCCGCGTGTAAGGAATTTGAAGGGGCTGGAGCAGCGCCGGGAGCCAGTGTTTACAGACGTTCCGGTGCCACTGGCGCCTGCGGCGGACCTCACCAGCTCCCCCGCCGAGGACGAGGGAGAGCAGGTCTGGTGGTATGYGGAAGGCGAGCACAGAAGCGGGCCCGTGTCGGCTGCGCAACTCGAGCAGCTCGTGCAGGCGGGCACCATCAGCTCGAACACGCTCGTCTGGTGCGAAGGGCGCCTGACCTGGAAGCCTCTGCAGCAGATTCCGGAACTGGTCGGCGAGAGAGCGGCGCCATCCGATGTCGAGCCGGACTTCGTCAGACTTGACAGGCTGCGCGAGCGCACCGCCGGCGCACCTCTGTGGACCTCCGCGGTCGTGCTCTCCGCAGTACTGGTGTGGTTCAGCCTGGCCTTCCACCTGCCCGAGCGAGCCTCCCTCGGCTACGCACTGGGGGTTGGAGTCGGCGCGCTGCTGATTCCAGTGGTGGTGGTCGCCATCTTCTCGCTCTGGACCGCCTACCCGAGCCAACGAAAGAACCTGCAGGTCTTTGTCGGGTGCTGCGCGGTGCTGCTCGCGACCTCGGGCGCGAGTTCGCTCTCGAGCCGTGGCTACGTGGAGCGCTGGCTCAACAAGGACAACCTGAGCGCGGAAGACTTCAGGTCGCAGGCCAACAAGTGCGCGCAGCTGCGCGACTTGCGGTGCCAGGAATCGAGCTGGCGCGAATACGTGCGCCTTCGGCCGGAGGATTCCACGGGCATCGCCCGCCTCGGGTTCGTGCTGAACCAACGCGACAAGCATGAAGAAGCCATCGTTCATCTGAAAAAGTCGATGGACCTCGGAGCGGGAGCGTATGACCTCTTTGCCTATTACGCGGACAGCCACGAGAAGCTTGGCCACACCGGCGACGCCATCGAATGGTCGTACAAGGCGCTCTCCGTGGCGCCAAGCCTCGTGGATGTCAGGGGGCGGCTGGCCAGCCTGCTGCTCAAGACCCATCGGCCCTATGAAGCGCTGTCGCTGCTGCAGGCGTACGACAGCCAGCTGGAGGCCAAAGGCATGCGGCCCTACTTCGCGGCGCAACGGATTTCGATTGAAACGGCCATCGACAAGGCCGAGCCGGAGAAGAACGAGGAACGCATGGCGCTGCGCCTTCCCATGTATGCGGGTCACTTCTTCGCGCCCGTAACGCTCGGTTCGGGCAAGCCGAAGCCCTTCATGGTCGATACCGGCGCAAGCCTCACCAGCCTGAGCGAAGCGATGCTGCGCGACTCCAAGGCGGCATACCGGGTGGTCGACCCCAAAGTTCTGATGACCGTGGCCGACGGTCGCAAGGTCGCAGCCAAGGGGGTGGTGGTCGAATCCATGAAGGTGGGACCCTTCGAGCTGAAGAACGTACCAGCCGTCGTCTGCGCCGATTGCGTGTCGCTCCTGGGCCAGGCCAGCCTCACCAAGTTCGACATGCAGTCCGTCCGTGCACAGGGCGTCGATTTCTTGCTGCTGGCCCAGCGCGGCACGGTGCCGCCGCAACCCCCAAGCAACCTGAAAACTTCTTCTCCTCAGCCGAACGCGCAAGCGCAAACCCCATGACCCCTCAGCAAATCGTCGGTACCGCTTCGCGCCTTTTTGCCATCTGGCTGCTCATCACGGCATTCCAGGCTGTTGCCATCGGCGGCGCCTTGAAGGCTGGCAGCAGCGACCCCAGTGCCGTCTGGGTGCCTTACCTCATGGGCGGCTTTTATTTGTTGGCGGGCCTGCTGTGCTGGTTCTTCCCCATGGTCATTGCGCACAAGCTTGTCCCCCGGACGAAATACGACGACGTCCTGCGCGTTCCAGCTCAGCAGGCGTTGGTCGTGGCATGCGTGGTTCTTGGCCTGCTCGTCATCGCATTCAAGGCGCTCGCCCCCGTCATGGGCTATCTCTCCGTGTGCGCGCTGTGGATTGGCAGCGGCCAGCCGGTCTCGACCATGGACGCAGGCCGGCACATCGATGGATTCATCGGCTTCGCCCAACTGGCCCTTGGGCTCTTTCTTGTCCTGAAGGCCCAGGTGGTGGCAAAACGCCTGCTGGACGAACCGCAGGCGCCTGAACACGAGCTTCGCAGTGAGGTGAGCTAGGTTCGGCTGCAATCTTTAGAAGCCGGGTACATCCCTTTGACACCATGACCGATAAGATAGATATCAACTGCCCGCATCACGGGCAAGCGGCACTTGCTTCGGTGTGCGGGCATCTGATCCAGAATCACGGCGTTCCGTTAGGCTTCATTGAGAACAGCGATGACCCTGATGACAAGCAAGGCTGGTGCTGCGCCTGCGAGCTGGTCTATCTGCAGGAAGAGGACAGGAGCGAGCGCTTCCGGGCCTTTACTCAACACACTGTCCTGTGCTCGCACTGCTACGACCAGGTCAAAGCCCATCATCAGTTCGAACCGCCCGGAACGGCGGCGGTCGGGACGGGAGATGGCACCTAACCCGGTCCGTGATTGCTAAGGTGTCGCCCAGAACCGGACATTCGGAGCGGCAGGCAGAATTCGGCCATCAGAGTTGACATTGGGGAAGTGATGGAGCTAGCGGCGAGTGCAGTGCGGGTCTCGCGATGGTTGCGGGAGTACCGCGCATATTGCAGTATCGGACTGCTAGTCGTTGCTGGCTTGATGCTGATGCACCGAGCAGAAATGAGGGCTGCCGCCGAGAAGACTCTCACGGCGCGTGACGTAACGCTGAAGTACGTCGGCCCGATTGGGAAAGCAATCAGCAGGTCTGGTATCAATCATGGAACGACGAAGTTCGACGCCGGTCTGGGCATTGGAATCGCAAACGACATTGATCGTGACGAACTCCTGCTGAGACTCCGGCCCGTGCTATATCTTCCCTTTGCATCGATTCTCAGCGTCACACAAGAGCAAGCGGGCGCTGTTGAAGCCGCAGGTCCCAGAGTGCGGATAGGGCTGCATCTGGGTGAGGTCGTCACGTTGGAGAGCGCTGCTGGACCTGTTCTGTCG
>NZ_JBFTPJ010000589.1:0-3782 GCF_056398445.1 Variovorax sp. 01T439_2 | reverse complement strand
GCGCTGGGCACGCCGGGCCAAGGCAACGCATTTTTGGAAAGCTGAGTTGCGCCGCCGGCCCTGTCATGCGGCGGTCATCCTTCCTAGACTCGCCACCGCTTCGGCACCATCCGGGCCGGCGAACAAGGAAGCACATGACGACTTCGAGCGATCCATGCGGGCATTCGGCTACCAGCCGGCGGCGGTTCATCCTTTCCGCCGGCGCATTGGCCGCCGTGCCGCTGAGTGGCTGCGGCGGTGGCGGCAACAGCGGCAACGGCTTTCTCCCGTTGCCCACTGCGGCGGCGCCTCCCGCACCCGCCCCTGCACCCGCGCCGGCCCCGGCACCCATGGTCGAAACGAGCTCCGGCACATTGAAGGGCCAGCGCACGGCCGATGACGCCGTCGCGTTCTTCCTCGGCGTCCCGTATGCGCAGCCGCCCGTCGGCGCCCTGCGCTTTCGCTCGCCGCAGCCGTACCGGGCCCCGGGCGGCGTGTTCGACGCCACGGCCTTCGGGGCCGCCAGCCTGCAGACCTTGCCGGCGTACGTGACCTGGATCTATCCCTCCCCTGCGGTTCAGAGCGAGGATTGCCTGACGCTGAACGTGTGGGCGCCGAGCCAGCGCCGCAAGCTGCCCGTCGTGGTGTGGCTGCACGGCGGCGCATGGCGCACCGGCGCCACCAGCATGCCGCTGATGAACGGCGAGGCGCTCGCGCGCAAGGGCGTGGTCGTCGTCACCGCCAATTTCCGGCTCGGCGCGATGGGCACGCTGTCGCATCCGGACCTCGTCGATCCCGACACGGGGACGCAGGCCAACTGGCAGTTGCAGGACCAGATCGCGGTGCTGCAGTGGGTGCAGCGTAACGCCGAGGCTTTCGGTGGCGATCCCGCCAATGTCTGCCTCATCGGGCAGTCCGCCGGCGGCACGAGCGGCGCGATCCTGGCGCAGAACCCTGTTGCGCGGGCCTGCTTCCAGAAGGCCATGCTGTTGAGCCCGGCCGGGGTGCCGGCGCCCACCGGCTTCACCCTGGCTGATGCCGGAAGGTATGCCGAAGCGCTGGCCGCCAGGCTGCAGACAACGCCCTCGGGCTTGCGCGACATTCCGGCGTCGATGCTGCACCAGGCCGAACTCGCGCTCAATGCGCAGCCGCTGCCTGCGGGCATCACCTCCGGCCGGGGCTTGCGCGCAGCACCGATCATCGATGGCCAGGTCTGCCTTTCCGACTGGACGCGCACCGCGTGGCCAGGCGATCTTCCCCTCGTGATCACCAATACGCTGACGGAAGGATCGTTCTTCCTCGATGCCTACGACCCGATCACCCAGGCACGGCTGACGCCGGCCTTGCCCGCCAGCCGCGCCGAGCTCCTGGCCCTGGTGACACCCCAGGCGGGTGGCTCGCAGGCGAACGCCGATGCGGTGATCGACGCCTACACCGATGCAGCCGCACGCGAAGGCCGGTCGACCGCGCCGGGTGATGTGTGGATCGAGATCTATGGCGACCGCGTCCTGCGCAACTTCAGCGTGCGCTATGCCGCCAAGGTTGCCGGCGACGGAGGCAATGTCCGATACGCCACCTATGCGCATCAGATCCAGGCGCCGGGGCGCGGCGTGCCCCATTGCGCGGAATTGCCCATGCTGTTCGGCAGCTTCGGGCTCGACTACTACCGGGACAAGGTGGGAGCAGGCGCTGCCGAAGCGCAGCTGTCGGACGCATTGATGACCGCGGTGCTGTCGTTCGCAAGCGATGGGAATGCACGGCTGGCGCCCGCGCTCGACTGGCCGCGCTTTTCGGGCGCATCGGACTCCGCGGCGTCGTTCGGCGGACAGAACGCCGCGGTGGCAACGATCGGCCCGGTACCCAAGGTCGCACAACTGGGTGTCTGGGACGCCCTGCTCGGCTATTGAGTCACCCGGGCCGGCGCAAGGTTCCGGCGTTTCGCCATCCAAGGCGGCTGGATGCTTCGGCTGCCGCATGRCGAACGGCGGTCGCGGCGCTGGAGTTCCAGTCGGCCGAAAAACCGTCCCGGTGCCCGAGCGCCGTGATCACGACAACAGGTTCGCCGTCGTGGTCGAGCACAGGGGCGCTGAAGGCGTTGACGCCGGGAATCGGCTTTCCCTCGGCGCGCGTGACGCCGTGCTCGCGAAGCTCCGCCACAGCCTGCCGAAGCTCCTCGGCCTTCGGCTTGCGCAGCGGCGCCTTCCGGTCGTCCGGGTCTCCGAGCGCTACCGCCATGGCCCTCTCGATGCGTTCGGCGGGCAGCACGGCGGCAAAGGCGCGGCCGGTGGCCGTGCCGAGTATCGACATCACGGTTCCCGCGCGCATGGAGACATGCAGCGGTTCGCGTGCCTCGATCATCCGGATGATCGTCGGTCCGAAGTTGCCCCAGATGGCCACCGCGACCGCATGTCCGGTGGACGCCGCAAGCTGCTGGGCAACGGGCAACGCCACCCGGACCGGGTCCAGCTGGTGCAGGCATGTCAGTCCCAGGCGCAGCGCGGCCGGGCCGAGCGCATAGCGGCCGGTGTCGGGTTCCTGCTCGATCAGTCCGAGCTTGCCGAAGCTCACCAGGTACGGGTGCGCACGTGAAGCGGGCAGCCCGGATCGGCTCGAGAGGTCCCTGAGCGTCAGGGGCGTCTGGCTGTCGGCCAGCGCAAGCAGAAGCCGCCCGCCGACTTCGATCGCCTGGACGGCCCGCTGCGCCTTGTCTTCCTTCCCAGCTTCTTCGGGGTGGCTGTCTCGCATATCGCCTTTCAGGTTGCCGCAAGTCTAGTTCGCACGGGAGGACGGGATTCACCACGCGCCAGCCCCGCTGGCAGCGGCTGGTTCTGGGGGAAAACACCTAGTTCATCCTATGCAAATCAGTTTGCCATAAACAAATCCACATCGCATACTACAAACGCGTTTGTTTTAGACAAATTCAATCCCAGGAGCCCTACGCATGAACACCCCCAAGAAATTCGCCTCGCAAGCCGACCTCGAAGAGAAGCAGGTCAGCTTCACCAGGCTCTCGGAACACGCCTGGGCCTATACCGCCGAAGGCGACCCGAACACCGGCATCGTCGTGGGGGACGACGCCGTGCTCGTGGCCGACACCCAGGCCACGCCGGCCATGGCGCAGGACGTGGTCAGGCGCATCCGCGAAGTGACCGACAAGCCGATCAAGTACGTGGTGCTCACGCACTATCACGCGGTGCGCGTGCTGGGAGCGAGCGGCTTCGATCCGCAACAGATCATTGCGAGCCAGGACACGCGCGACCTGATCGTCGAGCGCGGCGAGCAGGACAAGGCCAGCGAGATCGGCCGCTTCCCGCGCCTGTTCCGAAACGTGGAAACGGTGCCGCCGGGCCTGACCTGGCCCACCATGACCTTCACCGGCAAGATGACCTTGTGGCTCGGCAAGCTCGAGGTGCAACTGCTGCAACTCGGGCGCGGCCACACCAAGGGCGACACCGTGGTCTGGCTGCCGCAGGAGCGCGTGCTGCTCAGCGGCGACCTGGTCGAGTTCGACGCCACGCCCTACGCCGGCGATGCCTATTTCAAGGACTGGCCGCAGACGCTCGAGAACCTCGCGGCCTTGAAACCCGCCGCGCTGGTTCCGGGCCGCGGCCCCGCCCTGCTGGGCGAGGCGCAGGTGGCCGCCGGCCTCAGGGCCACCGGCGGCTTCATTGCCGACGTGCGCGCCTGCGTCGAAGCCGGCGTGGCCGCGGGCAAGGACCTTCATGCGGTCTACCAGGACACCTTCGCGCAACTCAAGCCCAAGTACGGTCACTGGGTGATCTTCGACCACTGCATGCCCTTCG
>NZ_JBFTPJ010000588.1:0-3795 GCF_056398445.1 Variovorax sp. 01T439_2 | reverse complement strand
GCCCACGCCATGCCAGTCGCCGCGGTAGATGTGCGCCATGTAGTCCGAAAGCGAGGGCGTGTGCATGGCCACTTCAGGATGCGCATGCGGGCCGAGCAAATTGGCCCCTTCCACGCAGATGGTCTGGTAGCAGAGCGCCGCGCCTTCGGCGGAGCACCCGACGATTCCGATGTGCTGGGTCATTCGCACATCCTACAGGCGGCGGCGCCGAAGCCGCAACGCGGCATGAGGCCCGGCCCGCGCTGGCCTGCTACTTGCAAAGAAGCGCACATGCCAGACGCAAAAGGCACAACGATGAAGCACCCCTGGCCCCATGCGGGTTCACCGGTGAACGAGCGCTTCAAACATAAGTTCGCAATCACTGCTTCGGCCGCCACGCAGTGGGCGATGCTGGTGCAGGAGGTGCTGTCTTGAGCAAGGGAGTTTTTCGCATGCCCCGAGTCGTACGCGCACACACGCCGCTGGGCGAAGACCAGCTCATGTTCCGTTCGATGCACGGAACCGAGGGAYTGTCGCAGCTGTTCGAGTTCGAGGTCGAACTGCTGAGTCCCAGCATGTCGATCGACATGAAGGCCGTGCTGGGCAAGCCGCTGGCGCTGGAGATACAGACTGCGGGCGCGCCGCGCTTCCTGAACGGGCAGATCGTCCGCTTCACGATGATCGGCAAGGAGGACGGCGCCTCGCGCTACGTGGTCTACCGCGCCACGGTGCGGCCATGGCTCTGGTATCTCACGCGCACCAGCGACTGCAAGATATTCCAGAACAAGTCGGTGGTCGACATCCTCGAAGAGGTGTTTGCGGACTACGGCTTTGCCTTCGAGAAGAAGCTCAGCGCGAGCTACAGGCAGTGGGAGTACTGCGTCCAGTACCAGGAAACGGACTTCGCCTTCGTGAGCCGCCTCATGGAGCACGAAGGCATCTACTACTACTTCACGCACGAGAAGGACCAGCACACGCTCGTGCTGGCCGACGACATCGGCGCGCACGAGACCCTGCCCGGCTACGCGAAGATCAGCTACCTGGCCGCCGACCGCGGCGCCGACCCGCGGCAGGAAGTGATCGACCAGTGGCAGGTCACCGAGGAGATCCGCCCCGGCAGCTACGTGGTGGACGACTTCGACTTCAAGAAGCCCCGCGCCGACCTGATGAACATGCGCAGCCAGCCGCGCGGCAACGAGCACGGCCAGTACGAGATGTACGAATGGCTCGGCGGCTTCAGCGAGGCCGAACAGGGCGAGCACTACTCGCGCATCCGCCTGGAGGAAGCGCAGGCGCAGGCCGAGCGCGACATCGGCCACACCAACGTGCGCGGCATGGCGCCCGGCTACCGCTTCACCATGCAGAACTGCCCGCGGCAGGAAGACAACCGCGAATACCTCGTGGTGTCGGTGTCGTATGCGCTGCGCGAGGGCGGCTACGCCAGCGGCGGCGCCGAAGGCCACTACAGCTTCGACTTTGCCGTGCAGCCCAGCGCCTGTGTCTTTCGCGCGCCGCGCGTCACGCCGCTGCCGCGCACCAACGGGCCGCAGACGGCCACCGTGGTCGGCAAGGCGGGCCAGGAATTCTGGGTCGACCAGTACGGCCGCGTGAAGGTGCAGTTCCGCTGGGACCGCTACGGCAAGAGCGACGAGAACAGCTCCTGCTGGGTGCGTGTCTCCAGCGCATGGGCCGGCTCCAACTACGGCGCCGTCAACCATCCGCGCAAGGGACAGGAGGTGGTGGTCGACTTCATCGGCGGCCATCCCGACCGGCCCATCATCATCGGCCGGGTCTACAACGCCGACCAGATGCCCCCGCTCGAACTGCCGGCGCAGGTGACCGTGAGCGGTTTCGTGAGCCGCAGCCAGGACGGCTCGCCGGCCAACGCGAACGAATTCATCCTGGACGACGCGCCGGGCTGCGAGCTGGTGCGTATCCACGCCGAGAAGGACTTCGAGATCGATGTCGAGAACGACCTGCGGATCCACGTCGAGAACGACGAGACAGAAACCGTCGACGGCCACCACATCACCCACATCCTGAAGACCGACACGCTCACCGTCGACCAGACCCGCGACACCCTCGTCAAGCAGAAGGACACCGCCGAATACCGCAACGGCTCGAAGCTCACCGTCTCGGGCGCGCTCACCGAGCACTTCTTCGACAACCGCATCGAGACCACCACCAAGCTCGGCTCGAAGGAGACGGTGCTCAGCGGCCTGTCGGAGGTCACGGTCAACGGCGGCCTGCGCCACGAGACCTTCGACAAGGGGCTGCTGGTCGACGTGAAGCTCGGCATGGACGAGGAGATCCACACCGGCAACTCCATACTGAAGACGCTCGACGGCAACCGGCAGGAAAGCTACCAGACCGGTTGGCAGCGAACCATCGTGAGCGGCGGCGGCAAGGACAACATCAAGGACGGCCTCACCGAAACCATCGAGACAGGCGACCACCACTCGACCGTCTCGGCCGGCGACTACAACGGCAAGGCCCAGAAGGTGACCATCGAGGCCACGGCGGGCGACGTCGAGATCAAGGCCAGCGGCGACTTCACCTTCGAGGGCAACCACGTCAAGCGCGTGAACCGCGTGCTGCTGTGGGACTGGTCGCCGACGGCGGTGACGGCCACCGGCCTGTCGAGCGCGACCTACGGCGTGAACAACAGCAACGCCGGCTTCACGTTCACGACCAACATCAAGAAGATGGATGCCACCGCGCAGATCATGAACATGTACGCGCACCAGGCCAACTTCGGCGCGGTGAGCTTCTCGAACGTGGTGGCCTCGGAGCACACCGGCGGCTTCTGGGGCGCGCTCAAGGGCTTCGTGCTCTTCGGCTGAACGCCCTGGCCGGATGCCGAATGTCCCCTTCTCGATCTGGTGGGTGCTGGCACCGCTGCTTGCGTGGCTGGGATTCACTCTTTGCGTCACGCTCCTGCGCGAGCGCCGCAAGCACGCCGAGAGCCTGTCGCGCACGCGAAGGGCCCTTGGCATCCTCGCGCACGGCACGCCTGCCATGGCGCAGGTGATTGCCTTTTCCGACACCGGCCAGCGCCGCTCGGGCGAAGGCACGACCTGGGCGATCGCGCAGCTGCGCCTTCGCGTGCAGGCCGCCGAGACCGGCGAGACCTTCGAGGTCGACCAGACCACCACCATTCCCCTCGCCGAACTGCCCGGCCACGCGGCCGGCCGGACCATCGCGGTGCGCTTCGATCCGGCGAGCCGCGAGGTCGCCGTCGAGCGCAGCGGTACCTCGGCCGCCCACTACGGCGCCGACAGCTCCCGGCTTCGTGCACCTTCGGAGGTTTCCGGCCGATGAAAACCGTCAAGCCGCTGCGCCTGGGCATCCTCACCCGGCCATACCGCTGGCAGGGCGTCGACCAGCTCGGCGTGGCCGTCACGGCCTTCGCCAGCCTCGAGGCGGAACCGAAGCTCATGGCCGACCAGGAGCTGTGGCAGGCCGTCGGCGAAGAGATCGGCGGCCTGGGCGTGTTCGATGCGGGCGTGCCCAAGTGCATGCCGGAGGTGCTCGCGAGCGGCCATGGCTACACCCACCACCAGCAAGACAAGACCGCCTGCGCCGTGCGCCTGCGCGTCGCCGATCTCGAGAAGTCCCTGCACGTGTCGGGCGACCGCTACTGGCTCGACGGCCGCCTGACCGCACCGCAGCCCTTCGAGGCCATGCCGCTGGACTGGACGCACGCCTACGGCGGGCCGGGCGTGCCGGAGAACCCGGCAGGCATCGGCGCGTTCGACGAGCTCATCAACGGCGTCCGCACGCGCCGCGCACCCAACGTGGAGGCCGTGCATGCCC
>NZ_JBFTPJ010000587.1:0-3807 GCF_056398445.1 Variovorax sp. 01T439_2 | reverse complement strand
CCTTCACGCCATCGGGCATCGGCACGTAGTCGAGGTCGTCGGCCGTCTTGTCGCCGCCCTTGTAGGCCCAGTCGAAGAACTTGAGCACCGTGGTGGCATTGGCGGGCTTGTCCTGCACCTTGTGCATCAGGATGAAGGTCGCGCCGGTGATGGGCCATGCGCCCTTGTCGGCCTGGTTGGTCAGCACCTGGTAGAAGCTCTTGTTCCAGTCGGCGGCGGCGGCGGCGGCCTTGAAGGCCGTGTCCTCGGGCGAGACGAAGTTGCCGGCCGCGTTCTGCAGCTGGGCGTAGGTCATCTTGTTCTGCTTGACGTAGGCGTACTCGACGTAGCCGATCGAGTTGGGCAGGCGGTTCACGAAGGCTGCGACGCCTTCGTTGCCCTTGCCGCCCGCGCCGGTGGGCCAGTTCACGGCCGTGCCTTCGCCGACCTTGGTCTTCCACTCGGCGTTGACCTTGCTCAGGTAGTTGGTGAACAGGAAGCTGGTGCCCGAGCCGTCGGCGCGGCGAACCGGTGCAATGGCGGCGTCAGGCAGGGCCAGCGAGCCGTTCAGCGCCTTGATGGCGGGGTCGTTCCACTTGGTGATCTTGCCCAGGTAGATGTCGCCCAGCACCTGGCCGTTGAGCTTCAGCTCGCCGGGCTTGATGCCGGGGATGTTCACCACGGGAATCACGCCGCCGATGACGGTGGGGAACTGCATCAGGCCCTTGGCCTGGAGTTCTTCGTCCTTCAGGGGCGCGTCGGACGCGCCGAAATCGACCGTCTTGGCTTCGATCTGCTTGAGGCCGGCACCCGAGCCGACCGACTGGTAGTTGATCTTGACGCCGGTGGCCTTGTTGAAATCGGAGGCCCACTTGGCATACAGCGGTGCCGGGAAGCTGGCGCCGGCGCCGGTCACGTCTTGTGCAAAGGCAGGAACTTGGGCAAACACCGCGGCCACGAGGCCGGCGGCTGCAAACTTGAAAGTCGTTTTCATGGAGGCTTCCTTTAGAAGTAAGAAGTAGTCCCTTTCGGGCTTGGAACGGACTCTAGAAAGCTTGTGTGACATCGGTGTGACACCCCGCTGTCGAGGGAAAATGCCGCCCTTTCCCCTGCGGCTCGTGTGACGCTGTCACACAACCGTCATTCGCCGCGCCTAGCCTTGCGAGCCTCGCCACCGGCGATCCGGAAGGCCGCGCGCCCGCCACGGCGCTACGATCGAAGCCACCCGCCTTCTTCCACGACAACTACATGCAAAACGGCACCCGCCTCGCCGCCGTCGATCTCGGCTCGAACAGCTTCAGGCTCGAGATCGGACAGGTCGACCACGGCCAGATCCACCGCACCGAGTACCTGAAGGAAACGGTGCGCCAGGGCAACGGCCTGGACAGCGCCCGCAATCTCACGGCCGAGGCCATGCAGCGGGGCTGGGACGCGCTCGCCCGTTTTGGCGAGCGGCTGGCCGGCTTCAAGCGCTCGCAGGTGCGCGCCGTCGCCACCCAGACACTGCGCGAGGCACGCAACCGCGAGGAATTCCTGCTGCGCGCGCGCACCATCCTGGGCTTCGGCATCGACGTGATCCCGGGCCGGGAGGAAGCCCGCCTGATCTACCAGGGCGTGGCGCACATGCTGCCGCACACCGACGCCTCCGACCGCGAGCGCCGCCTGGTGGTGGACATCGGCGGGCGCTCCACCGAAATGATCATCGGCCGCGCGCTCGACGCCGAGCTGATGGAGTCCTACCGCGTGGGCAGCGTCGCCTGGTCGATGAAGCACTTCGGGGAAGGCCTCTTCACCCAGGGCGCATTCCGCGCCGCCGAGGTGGCCGCCAAGGCGGTGCTGGACGACGCGCTGTCCAGCTACACCCGCGACCAGTGGGACGTGGCCTATGGCGCCTCCGGCACCATCGGCGCCGTGGGCGACGTGCTGGCCGCGGCGGGCGGCGAGCCAGGGCTCATCACCCGCGACGGCCTCGACTGGCTGGTCGACCGCCTCCTGAAGGCCGGCAGCACCGACAAGCTGCGCATCGACGGCATGCGCGAAGACCGCAAGCCGGTCATCGGCGGCGGCGTGAGCGTGCTGCGCGCGGTGTTCGACCTGCTCGACATCGAGGAGATGCGAGTCGCCCAGGGTGCGCTTCGCCACGGCGTGCTCTATGAACTGCTGGAGCGCGACGAGAGCGTGGCCGACATGCGCACGGCCACCGTGGCGCGGCTGGCGAGCCGGTTCGCGGTCGATGCGGCGCAGGCCAGGCGGGTGGGCGACACCGCGGCGGCCCTGTTCGTGCAGCTCACCCCGGCAGCGCGCGGCGGCAGCCCCGGCAGCCGCGCCGGGCGGGCGCTGCGCAAGCTCGGCTGGGCCGCGCAGCTGCACGAGATCGGCACGCTGGTCTCGCACAGCGACTATCACAAGCACGGCGCCTACATCCTCGACAACACCRACGCCCCGGGCTTTGCCGTCAACGAACTGCATGCGCTCGGCCAGCTGGTGCTGGGCCAGCGCGGGAAGCTGCGCAAGCTCGACGCCGCGCTCGACGACGAGACCTTCGTGACGCAGCTGCTGTCGCTGCGGCTGGCGGTGATCCTGTGCCATGCGCGCCGCGATCCCGATCCACAGGCGCTGCACCTTGCGGCGCTGGGCGCCAGGGCCTTCACGATTGCCTGCGCGCCCGACTGGGCCGAAGCCTATCCGCAGTCCGCGCACCTGCTGCGCGAGGAAGTGCTGGCCTGGCAGAAGACCAGCAGCTGGCGCGTGGAGCTCAGCGGGGCCTGAGCCGCCTCACTTCGGCCCACTTCGCCTCATTTCGGACTACTTCGCGTCGAGGCCGGCAGTGCGGGTGGCTTCCGCAGGAATCGCGCGCGGCTGGTCGCCCCCGAACATGCCGGCGTAGGCGGGCTGCACGATGCGGTCCAGCCCCTGCTTCAGCCCCTCGTGGGCCATCGCGGTGTCCTTGAGCAGGCCGTCGTAGCTGAAATAGGTGGGCTCGGTCACGTCGGCGGTATGCGCCGTCTGGTGCACGACGGACTGCCGCTCGTCCCTGAGCAGCTGCTCCACCGAAATGAAGGGCTTGAAGCTCGAGGTTGCATCGGCCGCGCCGTACGCCGTGGTGATCCGCAGGATCAAGGTGCTGTAGCCGGGCGTGGGCTGGAGCTCCGGCACCTTCATCTCGCCGGCCGGTCCGGTGGCGCGCATGAAGGGCGTCAGCTTCACTTCGCGGCCGCTTTCGCGCAGGCGCGCCGCCAGGCGCTCCGCGAACTGCCTGTTGAGCGTCATGGCCGCGCCGCTGTTCCTGACGGCCGCCGTGAACTCCTTGCTGCGCTGGTCGGTGCGGGCGGCCATGGTCATCCGGCTGTTGGTGTCGATGCTGAGGGCGAGCAGCGCGCCGATGGGCCCCAGGAGCAGCCCGGCAAATCCGGTGAGCCCCGAGCCGCCGCCATCCGTGACGATCAGCTGGTCTTCCTCGTTGTAGATGAGTTCGACCTTTGCGGCCGACCGGGTGGCTTCCTGGCGCGCCAGCAGCGTGGGTTTGGACGCATCGGCCGCACACCCCGCCAGGAGGGCGGTGGCGACGATCAGGGAGGTCAGCTTCTGCAACGACATGCCCGCGTCCAGGCGCAGCAGGTCCATGAAGCTTCTTGGCAGCGGGTTGGGCAGTTTCATGCGTGTTCCCCAGTGGTTTGGCCGATGTGAACCACTGTAGGAATCGCGCCGCCCGCGCACATGAGCAGTGCGCACTTTTTGCCGGGAGACAAGCGCCCCGCCACCCCTGCGCGCGGCCATGACAAAGCGCCTGCCCGCGGCCTCTGGCTGCGGCTAGCAGGGCCGCTTCAC
>NZ_JBFTPJ010000586.1:0-3820 GCF_056398445.1 Variovorax sp. 01T439_2 | reverse complement strand
GCCGAGAAAGGGCGCCCACACGCCCTGCCCGAGCGGCGGCACCTGGTCGGGCAGGATGCCGGTGTAGCCGCCGCTGCGCAGCGTGCGGATGAGGCCGCGCACGCCGGTGTTGTTGGTGGGCAGCGTCTGCAGGCCGGGCCGGTCGCGCGAGCCGGCGGCGATGAGCTCGGCCATCCATTTCTTGCGCGCGGGGCGGAACAGCGCGGTGATCGGCCCGAAGGTCTCGAGAAAGCGCTCGCCGATCGCCTGGCCGCACATCTCCCAGCTGCCCAGGTGCGGCGCCACGAGGATCACGCCCTTCTTCTCCCGCATGGCGGCCTCGAAGGCCTCCACGCCTTCCCAGCGCACCACGCGCCGCAGCACGCTCTCGCCCTGCGGACGCAGCCACAGCCAGGGCAGCTCGGCAGCCATCTGGCCGGCGGCCGCGATGGCGGGGCGGTACTGCCCGGGGGTGAATCCGGCACTCTCGGCATTGGCCTTGAAGCGGCGGCGGTAGTCCGGCGCGCAATACCAGACGATCCAGCCCAAGAGCGCGCCGAGCCGATGCATCACGGGCATCGGTACGCGGGCAAGCAGGCGGAACAGGGTGACCATGAGCAACAGGGAGTGAAAACCAGGACGCGCGCGCACGATTTGGCGCGGCTCGAATAGAATGCAAATTGTCGCCGAGTTACGGAACAACTTGCAGGGCGACAAACACAAGCGCAGAAGCGATTGTGCCCCGCCGATTCATCGGCATCTGCTAAAGCGTTCGCCAGGGCTCCGCAGAGTTGGCAACGCGCCAAATCACTTCAAGGAGCTTTGAACAAAATGGCGAACGACTTCCTCTTCACCTCCGAATCGGTTTCCGARGGCCACCCCGACAAGGTCGCCGACCAGATCTCGGACGCCATCCTGGACGCGATCTTCGAGCAGGACCCGCGCAGCCGCGTGGCCGCCGAGACGCTGACCAACACCGGCCTGGTGGTGCTCGCGGGCGAAATCACGACCAAYGCGCACGTCGACTACATCCAGGTGGCGCGCGACACCATCAAGCGCATCGGCTACGACAACACCGACTACGGCATCGACTACAAGGGCTGCGCCGTGATGGTCTGCTACGACAAGCAGTCCAACGACATCGCCCAGGGCGTGGACCACGCGAGCGACGACCACCTGAACACCGGCGCYGGCGACCAGGGCCTGATGTTCGGCTACGCCTGCGACGAGACGCCCGAGCTCATGCCCGCACCCATCTACTACGCGCACCGCCTCGTGGAGCGCCAGGCCCAGTTGCGCAAGGACGGCCGCCTGCCCTTCCTGCGGCCCGACGCCAAGAGCCAGGTGACCATGCGCTATGTCGACGGCAAGCCCCACAGCATCGACACCGTGGTGCTCTCCACGCAGCACCACCCCGACCAGAGCGAAACGCCCACCAAGATGAAGGCCTCGTTCAATGAAGCCATCATCGAGGAGATCATCAAGCCCGTGCTGCCGAAGGAATGGCTCAAGGACACGCGCTACCTGATCAACCCGACCGGGCGCTTCGTCATCGGCGGCCCGCAGGGCGACTGCGGCCTCACGGGCCGCAAGATCATCGTCGACACCTACGGCGGCGCCTGCCCGCACGGCGGCGGCGCGTTCTCGGGCAAGGACCCGTCCAAGGTCGACCGCTCGGCCGCCTACGCTGCGCGCTATGTGGCCAAGAACATCGTGGCCGCCGGCCTCGCGCGCCAGTGCCAGATCCAGGTGGCCTACGCCATCGGCGTGGCCCAGCCGATGAACATCACGGTCTACACCGAAGGCACCGGCGTGATCCCCGACGCCAAGATCGCCGAGCTCGTGCGCGAGTTCTTCGACCTGCGTCCCAAGGGCATCATCCAGATGCTCGACCTGCTGCGCCCGATCTACCAGAAGACCGCCGCCTACGGCCACTTCGGCCGCGAAGAACCCGAGTTCACCTGGGAAGCGACCACGCAGGCGGCTGCGCTGCGCGCCGCGGCCGGCCTGTAAAAACCCTTGCGGACGGCGGCGCCTGAGCCTCAGAAGCGGTAGGCGCCGCTCAGGCCCACCGTCCAGTTGCGGCCCGGCGCGGGCTCGTAGTAGCGCGCATTGCCCTCGTTGACGATCAGCGAGCCCACGTAGCGGCGGTCGAACAGGTTGTCGACGCGCGCAAAGGCGTTGAACTCCCAGCGCTCCCATTTCTTCAGGTAGCCGGCGTACAGCGCCGCGACGGCATAACCCGGCGCGCTGGCGGTGTTGGCGTCGTTGGCCTGCATGCGCCCGAGCGCGCGCATCTCGACGCCGGCGCGCCAGCCTTCGGGCGGCACCCAGCCCAGCGATGCGAAGAGCGACTGCCGCGCAATGCCCGGAATGCGGTTGCCCGCCGCCACCGTGTTGGATGCCGCGCAGGGCGACGGCGAGCAGAAGGCATCGCGGTAGCGCGCGTCGAGCCAGGTGTAGGCCAGCTGGGTGCGCCAGTGGCTGGCCGTCTCGTGCTGCCAGGCCAGCTCGAAGCCGTTGCGCCGCGTGCGGCCCGCATTCTGGAACGTGGCGCGGCCGCCGGTGTTGGTGTCGGTCACGATCTCGTCGCGGGTGCGGGTCTGGAACAGCGCCGCCGTCAGCAGCCCTCCGCCCAGCCGCGCCTTCGCACCCAGTTCGACGCTGTCGTTGACTGAGGGCCGCAGCGCGAAGTTGAGCCCGCTGGCACCGCCTGCGCGGTACGACAGCTCGTTGAGCGTCGGCGTCTCGAAGCCCCGGCCGATCGAGCCGTACAGCGCAAGATCGGGCGTGGCCTGGTAGCGCAGCGAAGCCACGGGCAGCGTCTTGCTGTAGCGCGCGCTGCCGCTGTCGTCGCGGTTGGCGCCCACGATGTAGCGGTCCTGCGAATCGAAGTGCACGCTGCTGCGGCGCATGCCGGCCTCGAGCGTCCATTGCTCCGCAAGGCGCCAGGTGGCCTGCGCGTAGGGGTCGAGGTTCCAGACCTCGTTGCGCTCGCTGCGCCGCAGGCGCCCCTGCACGCCCAGCACGGGTGCGGCCACGCGGCCGAGGTAGTTCTCGTAGCCGCGGCGCTGTTCGCGCAGGCTGTCGTAGCCCAGCCCCGCCACCAGTTCGAGCGGCCGGTCGGCCAGTTGCAGCGCGGCGGTCCAGCGCAGGTCGGCTCCGCCGTACTGGCGCTTGAGGTCGATCACGCCGCCCGCATGCAGCGGGTTCTGCTGCGCCGACGGCGGAATCGACTGGTACTGCACGGTCTTGCGCTCGCCGCCGTAGACCATGAGCCGCAGCGACTGCGCGGCATCGATGCGCCGCTCATAGAGCAGGCCGGCCTGCGTCTGCTCCACCGTCTTGCGGGTGTCGTACTGCGTGGCGAGCGGTGCGCTGCGCGGCGCGAGCGCGTACTGGTCGGCCGTGAGGCCCAGCGGATCCTGCGCGCTGATGCGCACGCTGTTGAGCACCAGCGTGAGCTTGTCGCCGTTGTCCAGCGCGATGCCGAGCTTGCCGTTCGCAATGTCGCGCCGTGCCGCGCTGTGTTCGCGCCAGCCGTCGGTCCGGAAGCGGCTGGCGTTCAGCAGGTAGTCGACCGCGCCCTGCGATCCGCTGGCCTGGAGCGACTGGCGCCAGGTGCCGAAGCTGCCTCCGGCCGCCGAGTACGAAAGCCGCGGCGCGCCCTCGCCCGACGCGGTGAAGGCCTGCAGCACGCCGCCCGACGAATTGCCGTAGAGCGCCGAGAACGGCCCGCGCAATATCTCGATGCGGTCGAGCGAGCCGATGTCGATGTTGGAAGTCTGGCCCTGGCCATCGGGCAGCGTCGCGGGAATGCCGTCGACATACAGCCGCACGC
>NZ_JBFTPJ010000585.1:0-5741 GCF_056398445.1 Variovorax sp. 01T439_2 | reverse complement strand
GCATCTTGGTCTTGGCGGTTGTTTGTGCCACGGCTTCCAGGGGCGTGGCAAACGAAGCCCAGATCAGCAATGGAGCGAGCAGGCGAAAAACGGATTGCATGGGGTCTCCTTTATGTGAATGAGTTGGTCCAGTACCAGCGGCAAGAAGACGCACGCTGGCCGATCGGGCCTTACCGCAAATGGCGCGGTTCAGCGCAGCCGATGCCATCAGATCGGTCATGGCGAAGGCTGTATGTACGAGTCGTGGAGACGCGCGCTTCCGTCGCGTCGTCTCCAGCGATTGCTGCGAACGGACGGCCCGTCCGCTAACTGCCGTGCGAGTCGCGAAGGGCTTCGTCGGGCGCGCGGTGGATCTCGACCATCCACTCCTGCGACAGCAATGCGTAGTCACTCAACCCACCGCATCGCATGAGCGGGCGAGCCAACGCGGTCTGGTAGACGCCATCCTTGAGCAGATCGTGGTCGATGTGGACGCCGACAACCTCCCCGAGGACCAGCCATCCAGGCAACTGCTCTCCGCGCGTGTTTCGGAACTGCACCACATCCACCACCTTGCACTCCATCGAGGCTCGGCTTTCAGCGACGCGCGGCGCGCTCACCTTGTTCGCGGCAATGGCTGTCAGGCCAGCCAGCTTGAACTCGTCGACTCCCCGGGCCACCGGTTGGGAGGTCATGTTCATCTGCTCTCCGAGGTCTTCGGATACCAGGTTCCAGACGAACTCGCCCGTCTCCACCGCGTTCTGCGCGGTGTCCTTCCAGCCGGTGCTGGCAAAGCCGAGGATGGGTGGGTCGTAGTGGAACGTGTTGAAGAAGCTGTAGGGCGCGAGGTTGAAACCTCCCTCCTTGCTCCTCGTAGAGATCCACCCAATGGGCCGCGGCGCGATGATGGAGTTCAGCGGGTTGTGCCGAAGCCCGTGCCCTGCAGAGGGCTCGTAGAAATGAAACTCCATATGCGCAGTCCTTGGAAGCCTTATCAGGCCCGAAAATAAATCTCGAAAACGATTTCGGTGAATGTTAAAAACCCTTCGAGAAAATGTCAAGAATGGGAAGAGGAGGCCTCTGAAATCGGTTTCGCAACTTGCTCTTATCAGCGACAATGACGCCCTGAATCAAGGGACCATCGATTGAACATTCATGAATTTGCAGCGAAGCTGAAGCTCTCGGTCAGCACCGTGTCCAAGGCCATGAACGGRCGGGAAGACGTGAGCCAGGCAACACGAGAGCGAGTGCTTGCGGCTGCGGCCCGTCTTGGCTTTTCACCGGATCCGGCCGGGCGGAGGTTGAGGCGCCAGTCGTCAGACACCATCGGCTTCGTGCTCTCGGCCCCGCAGGCCTCGTTCGTGCACCCGTTCTTCCTGAACATGTTGATGGGCGTGGACGAGCAACTCGACGGGTCGAATTACCAGGTCATCATCGCCTCGGCACGAAGCATCGAGACGGAGATCGACGTGTTCAAGCGCCTGGTCGAGCGCCAGCGCGTGGACGCATTGCTGTTTGGCCGCACTCGGCGGGACGATGAGCGGATCGCGTATCTCCAGAAGCGCGATATTCCTTTTGTGGCGTTCGGCCGGAGCGACACACAGAAGGGTTTTCCGTACCTGGACATCGACCACACCGTCGTCGGGCGTGCTGGTTGCGCGCGATTTATTGCGCTGGGCCATCGCCGGATTGCGTTGGTGCACGCGCCCGAGTTCCTGATGTTCAGCCACCACCAGCGAGTGGGTTACGAGGCAGCGCTTCGCGCGGCGGGAATCCCCATCGATCCGGCGCTTTGCCTTGAAGCCGCGCCTTCCGAAGAGGGCGGAGTCGATGCGGCCCGTCGTCTCTTCGAACTGCCCGATCCGCCCACCGCCATCGTGTGCGGACATGACATCGTGGCCATGGGCGTCATGCGCGCTATTTCAGAGACTGTCGGCCCCGTGAGGAAGGCCGGCATGCGCAATCGATGAGGATCTTCTTGACGCGGCCAACATGGTGGAAAACGAACAGGTGCATGTCTGGAACATCAATAATGGCGAGCGTTTCGTCACGTATGCGATCCGCGGCCAGCGCGGCAGCGGGATCATTTCAGTCAACGGATCGGCGGCCAGACGGGCATCCGTTGGTGACTTGATCATCAATCGCCGCCTTCGGGACGGTGGCAGAGGAGAAGGTGACTGACCATCTTCCCAAGCTTGTCTTCGTCGACGAAGCCAACCGCATCAAAAAGCAGCGCGATCACGTGCCCGTGCAACTCGCAACAGCAAGCTGACTTCCTGCTGTTTCTCGATGGGGCGCTATGACAAGAATGGGTTCATAAATGCCGCAGCCGCGTCTGTCTCCGACTTCAGTGCTCAGGTTGATGGGGTGAGCTCGTGTGTGGCTGGATGTGTCTCAGACTTCAAGGTGCAGGACGAAGGGGAGAGGCGGAGGCCTTAATAGGTAACTGTGTCTCAGACATTAATGGCAATGAACAATCGTCCCGGTACAGCTCGGCCATCGCGTTGTCATGGGCGTTACTTTTCATCATCTGCTCTCTGCGGCCAGTCCTGCCAATAACCCACCGCCCGAGCGGTGTCCGCATCCTGCGTGGGCGCGTCACCCGCCGAGTTACAGCCACTGTCGAATGTCGCCGCGAAGCCGCTTGAGGCAGTCGACATACAGATCCTCGTGCTCGTCGGCGCTCAGGTGGTGTTCGATCCGGTACATCGTCATTTTCGTCCAAGAACGGAATTTTTCCGCGCGCAGAACCGGCGCGGCAAGGACTTCATGCCGATGCGGAGGCAAGCGGGCTCTCGGCGGTGAGGCGGTTTCATCCGATGATATTCATCCCCCGTTCGAGCAAGACGCACCCGCGCGCACGCGCCGGGTCATCCGCTGTCCACCGCCGAGCCGCTCGAGGGCCGCTGCCTTCGTCGCCGCCTGGGGGTTGTGAGGAACGATCAGGACATCGCCGGCGGCATGGCGCAGCACGCGCTGTGCCACGCTGCCGAAGACGAAGTCGGACATCGCCGAGGCTGGATGCTTGCCGACAACGAGCAGCTCGGCGCCGCTGTGCTGCTGCTGGACCACGGCCTGCCGGGCCGGATCGCCGCGGCCGATGGCCCAGGACACGCGGTTTCTGCGGGCATCGGTGGAATCCGTGAACCGCACGATCTGGTCCCGTGCGTACCGCGTGCACTCCTGTCTGTAGGCCCTGACCACGTGCTCGGGAACGTCGGCGCTGCGCAGCTTGCGCTCGTTGATCGTGCTGATGGCGTGGAACAGGTCGATTCGCGCCGATCCGTTGAGTGCGAACGCGCGCTCCACCAGGATGCGCGAAGCCCGCGTGAAATCGATGGCGACGAGCAGGCGCTGGTAAGGCCCCTCGGCCTGCTGCCGCACCACGAGCATGGGACGCTGGACCCTCCGCAAGAGGCGCTCGGTCCATTGGCCGCGCACAAAGGCCAGCAAGCTCCGCTCCCGGGGCATGGCACCCATGACCAGCAGATCCGCGCCACGCGCTGCGCTTGCCACGTGCTCCGGTGTGCTGGCCATCGGGTTCGTCGTGCGCACGCGCAGCTCATGGCGCTGGCCGAGCTGCAATGCCTGGTGCGCCAGCCGCGACGCGGCGCGGGGGCAGGGAGGCTCGCCGGGCGCGGCCGCATAGAGCAGTTCCAGGCTGGCATGGTGCTCGGCAGCCAGGCAGGCGGCGCGCGAGAGGGCAGGCTCCGAACGCGCGGCGAGGTCGGTCACGGCAAGGATGGTGGTGTAGTCGCCGCTCGCTTCGGCCGAGTCCCGGAGGTCCGCGAGGCTCGGCAGATGGTTGGTCCCGGGCCGCTTGTTCAGGCGGGCGAAGTCAAGGTCGGTGAGCGTGCGCTCGCCGTGGATCGTTGCTGCATGCATTGACGCACTCCATTCGTGCGGACCCGTCGGTGGACGACGGCGGCCGCGGCCGCGCGGGACTGGTGCCCGGCGGTGGATGGTTGCGCKGAAGAAGAAGGAAGAMGGAAGCGACCGCCGGGCCTAGGGATGTGCGGGCAGTTGCCTGCGGCCCGCCTTCAAGGCCACGCGTGCACGCGCGCACGCCGCTGCAATGAGCAGCGCCGCAGCAAGGGCGTGGGTGAAGGCGGCGAGGGTGGTCGACATGGCGCCAAGTCTATTCAACGCGCCGTGCCGGGGCAAGCAAAGGCCTCAGGGTCCTTGCCAGATTGCCCCGTCCTTCGCTGCTACTCCTGCGGTTCCAGTGCCACGGGCGGCGCAATGACGATCTTCTTTCGGGCCTGCAGCACGAACGAGACCACCTGCCACAAGACGAAGACGCCGATCAGGCCCAGCAAGGTGCCGCTGATGGGGCGCGACACGAAGGTACCGAAGCTTCCGCGGCTCAGCAGCATCGCGCGGCGGAAGTTCTCTTCGAGCATCGGTCCGAGGATGAAGCCGAGCATCAGCGGCGCGGCGTCGAGCTCGAGCCGCATGAACATGTAGCCCATGAAGCCGAAGGCAGCGGTGATGAACACGTCGTCCAGGTTGTTGTTGACGCTGTAGGTGCCGATGCAGCAGAAGAACAGGATCGACGGGAACAGCACGCTGTACGGAATCTTGAACACCGAGAGCCAGTAGCGCACCAACGGCACGTTCAGCACCAGCAGGAACACGTTGCCGATCCACATGCTGGCCACCAGGCCCCAGAACAGCTCGGGGTGGCTCGCGATCATGTTCGGCCCGGGCTGGATGCCCTTGATGATGAAGGCCGCCAGCATCAGCGCCATCACGGCGTTCTCGGGAATGCCGATGCTCATCAGCGGGATGAAGCTCGTGCGCGCCGCCGCTTCGTCGGCCGCGGCCTGGCCGGCCACGCCTTCGATGCAGCCGGTGCCGATCTCGTGCTTGTACTTGCTGACCTTCTTGTCGAGCGCGTAGGCCGCGAACTGCGCGATGGTGGGGCCGCCGCCGGGCAGGATGCCCAGGAACGAGCCGATCACGCTGCCGCGCAGCGCGCTGGGGATGATCCGCTTGAACTCGGCCCAGGTCGGAATGAGATTGATCTTGCCGTTGAAGGGCGAGCGTTCCTCGCGGGAGTCGAGGTTCTTGGTGATCTCGGCAATGCCGAAGCAGCCCAGCGCGATGCTCACGATGCCCACGCCGTCGGTCAGGAAGGGCATGTCCATGGTGAAGCGCGCCATGCCGCTGTTCACATCGGTGCCGATGGTGCCGAGCAGCACGCCGATCATGCACATCGCCAGGCCGTTCAGCAGGCTGCCGGTGGTGACGAAGCTCACGCACACGAAGCCCACCAGCATCATCGCGACGTAGTCCGCCGGCCCGAACAGGAAGGCGACCTCGCCCAGCACGGGCGCGAGGAACGACAGCACCAGGATCGAGACCGTGCCGCCGATGAAGCTGGAGAAGCCGGCCGTGAACAGCGCCAGGCCGGTCTGCCCCTTGAGCGTCATCGCGTAGCCGTCGATGCAGGCCACGATGCTGCTCGCATGCGGGATCTTCATCGTGATCGCGCTCACGCTGTCGCCGTATTGCGCACCGTAGTAGATGCCGGCCAGCATGATCAGCGCGCCGGTGGTCGGAATGGAATAGGTCAGCGGCAGCAGCAGGCTGATGGTGGCCAGCGGCCCGAGGCCCGGCAGCAGGCCCACCAGTGTTCCCACGGTGCAGCCGATGGCGCAGTACATCAGGTTGTGCCAGGTCAGGGCGTGCGAGAAACCGAACGCGAGGTTGTTCAGGACTTCCATGTTCGTGTCCTCAGAAGAGCGGCAGGTTGAGGC